>CAZKFO010000019.1:18356-20310 GCA_964552145.1 uncultured bacterium
TCTATATTGTTATTCTAACCAATATTCATTTAAATTGGATTTATGAATTTAATTGACTTGCTATCATTCGAACAACTTAGGCTTATTTTTGTAGTATATTTTAGTTCTCTTGTCCCATTACTATTAATCCCATATTTACACTTCAAGAAGAAGATACCAGTTTGGTCTTTACATGTATACATACTATTCTTCTTGATTTGTGCATTTGGCTGGGAAATATGGTTTAATTACGGACTTATTAATGGGGATAGTGTAGATATCAGAAGAGCTGAGATCTTATCTGTTTTTCTACCGATACATATTAACTGGCTACTAAACTCATTAGCGGATGCTGGAACAATATGTTTAGGAGGTCTTTATCTAGCTATGAAGATTAGAGGTGAGGGCAATAATGTTTTATTACGTTGGGATTGGAGCTTTTTCTTTATACTATTATCAATTTTTATCGCACAAAACTTATTTGTCGAGATGTTTTTATATCATGATCAGCTATCTATTGGTAAGAGTATATCTTGGGCTCCTTTATCCCCATTTGGAGCAGACTTAAATCCAATTTTATTTAACTTTTTAAATAGAACAGTATCTCTGCAGAGCCAGATTCCTTGGGTAATAATAGCACCATTTTTCTATCGGTACTTAATTTATTATTTAAATAGAAAAAGATAAGATTTTAATTACTATATATTCTTATTCTTAATAAAAACTAAAGAATTTATTGATTTATTATCATTTTAAAATTTATAGAGTAGACTTGCTCTTCATCTTCATTCCTGAAGACTGTAGGTTCTATTGCAATATTACCCATGCGAATTCCTATTCCATAAGAAAGAGTACCCCAATCATCTGTAATAGTGACGCTTTGATTTCCTATTGATTCTTCTACTTCTGTGTTTGTCATATAGTAGTTAAAGAAAGGAATTATGCTTAGCTTTTTAGAATTATAAACTTTTGCAAATCCACCATATGAGAAACTCGTTCCAGTTTGTGAGATATCTAGACAATCGTAACCACAGATATCTGCATAAGCATCAAAATAGTTGCCATCATAAGAGAGAACGTAATATCCTACTGATAGTCTAATACCTATTCGATCTGATGGCCTTATATAAAAAGCGGAGCCTAGACTATATCCCTTGCCCTCCATATTGGAATCAGAAAAATTTGAATTTTCATACTCTGTATTTGCAGTATGATAGGCAACTCCAATTTCAATTGTGTTTTCTAACAAGAAGGACACATAAGCGTCAAGCTCTGTAATTGTGTAAGTATTAAAATCTATGCCTGAACGATTTTCGTTCATGTATTGAACCCCTAAAGAGGAAGTACTACTGCTTGAAGCTGTAAAGCTAGTAGGATCATATTCAATTAATTCTGATGGCTTATAGATGTATTTTGATGCTTCTATATCATAGATTTTTACTATTTTTTTCTTTGAAAGATTAAATTTCTTAATCTCTCCACCAAATAATTCTTCACCAAATATCAATACATTAGATCTGCGACCTAGGTATACAACGTTTTCAATTGTTCTAATTTTTCCTTGAGTTTTAAAACTAATATCATAGGTGTACTTCTTAGTTATTGAACTATTTGTATACATGCCTACATTGAAAGCAAAGATATAAGAGATAGATGCTATTAAAATTAAAATATATAGATGACGCATATTAAACCTCATATATGATTAATAGAGTTCGGAACTCTAGAATTTACGATTCAAGCTCATATTAATCCATAGTAAAAGTGTTTCTAGTGTAATTGTTTTTTAGATAATTTGAGTATGATTGAGTAAGGTGGGGGAGTGTGTTATAAAAACAAAAAGCCCCTCTTTTATAGAGGAGCTTTAGTGTTTCTCGAGCGGAGAGTGCGAGATTTGAACTCGCGCATGCCTTATAGGGCATGACGGATTAGCAATCCATTTCAATCTTGCTCAATCGTGTTCAATGGTAATCAG
>CAZKFO010000020.1:0-20164 GCA_964552145.1 uncultured bacterium
GGATTTAGTTAAAAGAATACTCCCTGTAATTTCTGATAAAGGAGTCAAGGTTATTACCAACGCTGGGGGCGTAAATCCCGAATCCTGCAGTTCGGAACTTATTCAGTTGGCTAAATCTTCCGGCAAGGAAATCAAGATAGGGGTTATTCAGGGTGATAATATTTTCCCAATGAAAGTCCTTGGGTTTGGGACAGTTCTAAATATTATTCTTGACCCTGTTTTTATTTACTATGTAGGGATGAAAGGTGCAGCTATCGCTACTGTATTAAGTCAATTCACCGTCTGTCTGATATTCTTTTACTATATTGGATTAAAAGGCTATAGCTACCTCAACATATCTGTGGATAATATTCACCTTAATAAAAAAATTATATATCAAATCTTAAAAGTAGGAATTCCCTCATCTCTATCTATGGTGATTATGGCGCTAGGATCTTTTATATTTAATATTATACTTAATGATCCAGATGCTGTTGCAGCCTTTCAAACCGCAGGGCGAGTTGAACATCTATTTTTTCTTCCTATTATATCTATATCAAGCTCAATGGTTACGCTCGTTGGAATGTTCTATGGAGCTAGACGGTTTGATTTGATGAAAATGATTGTAAAATATAGTTTAAAAACAGTTGTATTGTTCTCTATCCTAAGCATGTTGATGTTTTACTATTCCGCAAAATATATCGTTCCACTATTTACTGACTCTTTAGAGATTACATCAATAGCCATTCAATATTTTAGTATTGTTTGTTTTTCATATCCATTTGTATCAATAGGAATGACCAGTAGCAGAGTTATGCAAGGTCTTGGACATGGAAAACCAATGCTTATAATTACACTGATTAGAGTAGTTCTTATTAATGCACCTATGGGATATATAATTACAAGAATACTAGAGCTACCTATAGACTACGTATGGTACTCTATTCTAGTATCCTCATTTATTGCATCTTCAATATCAATTTTATGGATGAAATCCATTGTAAGATTAGAGGAAAATAAAGTAGCTACCGTTACATAGATTTACATTAAAACATAGTAATACAAATACATTTCATACATATATTTTAATAGGCATATGACTCCTCCTCCAATAAGTCTTATTGCCTCCTCCTAAATAAAAGAGGCCTTTGTGGCCTCTTTTTATTTATATGCTAGAAATTATATGTGATGATAAATGATAACTATAAATTTTTAATCTTATTTTTATCAATCCCTAGAAATTTTGCAAAAAGTCTATCTAATAATCGATCTGGTAAAATTCCTGGGAGAATATAATCCATCCATTTCCTGCCGGTGATAACATATCTAGTTTTAGGCCTATTAGATGTAATAACCTTTTCAATTAATCTACCCACCAGATCAACATCAAGCCCCTCCTCTTTCCCTTTAGTAACCATTTGCCCATAAAATGATCTTAGAGCTGGCTCATAATCAGTTCCTAAAAATGGATTATCTTTCACTGAAGGGGCCTTATCCCATATTGGGGTTTTAATTGGTCCAGGCTCAATCACAACTACATCAATATCATACAACATCATCTCACGCCTAAGAGAATCTGATAAAGCTTCAAGAGCATGCTTGCTTGCTGTATAAGGTGAAACAAATGGGTAGGAGCGCTTACCACTAACAGATGAAATCATCACTATCTTTCCACTACTTTTTGCCCCTCTATATGCCCCTAATAGCTCTAAATAAGCACGAGTGACATTTAATACTCCAAATAAATTTACCTCAAATTGTTCTCTAAATACATCTGTAGGAAGATATTGTACTGGACCGCCCAATGCAATCCCAGAATTATTTACAATAGCAGCTAAGCAATCATCTTTACCTAATTTTTCTTTAACAATTTTAACAGATTTATTTATTGCATCTTCATCTCTAACATCAAATATCAATGGAGTAAAACAATCTCCAAAATCAGACTCTAATCGTTCTGCATCTGAGTCTTTTCTTACGCTCCCAAATACTCCATAACCTTTTAAAATTAATTCTTTCACTGCTGAATAGCCTATACCTGTACTAACTCCTGTAACCAATATATATTTCATAATTTCCTCTCTTAAATTTAGATATTTTCAATTAAATTGGACTTTAGAATTTATTATTATTTAATACCATTATTTAAATAAATTACGGAACTAAAATTATTTACAAACATTAATCTTATATTCAATATAAAAGCATAGAATAAGGATATATCAAATGAAACTAATTAAGATTTTTCTTCTAAGTATGGTTTTGTCTTTTGCATTTACAAGTAATTATAAATTCAATCAACCTTTTATTGATGTGGCAAAAAGTGCAAACCCTTCGGTGGTATCAATTATAACAGAAATTGAAGTTAAGCAACGTCCGTTCAACCCTTTTTTTAATGATCCTTTCTTTGAAGAATTTTTCCCAGAGTTTAAACAGAAAGGTCAAACTCTTGGTTCTGGTGTTATTATTGATAAAGAGGGATACATTATTACAAATAATCATGTTATTGATAACGCAGATAAAATCAAGGTTATTTTATATGATAAAACAGAGTTAGAAGCTGCGATAATTGGTGTTGATCCATTCTCAGACCTAGCTGTTATTAAAGTAGATACAGATATTATATTGCCTGAAATAGATATGGGGAATTCAAATATGCTATCCGTGGGAGAATGGGTTGTTGCGATAGGTAGTCCATTTGGTCTTCATCTAAATCATACTGTAACAGCAGGAATTGTAAGCGCTGTTGGCAGAAGTAATGTAATATCACGATTAAGCTATGAGGATTTTATACAGCATGATGCCGCAATCAATCCAGGTAATTCTGGAGGGGCACTTCTTAATTTAGATGGAGAACTTGTTGGAATTAATACTGCAATCGCAACCGATGGATACTCTAAATCAAATGCTGGGGTAGGCTTTGCTATTCCAATTAATCAAGCAAAGCGAGTATTTGAGGATCTCATTAATGATGGAGAAGTCTCAAGAGGATGGCTTGGAGTACAAATACAAGCTATAGATGAGTCTATTGCAGAAGCCCTTGAGCTTGAAACAAAGGAAGGTGCACTTATTGTATCGATAGTAGAAGATAGCCCTGCTGATAATTCTGGATTAGAAGAAGATGATGTAATCATCCGAGTTGATAATAAATCGATTAAATCTGATAAAGACTTAATGAGAACTGTATCTTCAAAACATCCAGGTGATTTTACTAACTTTACTATTATAAGAGGCGATGAAAAACTTCGTATATCCGTAACTCTTGGAGAAAGGCCTTCTAATAGCAGTGTTAGCTTAGAAAGTAGTAAGGAATCTGAAAGTGATATCCTTGGAATAAGAGTTTCCAATACCAAAGATAATAGCGGTGTTAAAATAATATCTATAGAAAAGGGATCTCCAGCTCAGAAAAATGGATTAGCTATCAATGATGTTATACTAAAGATCGCTAGAAATAAAATTAATTCAGTAGAAGATTATGAGCATATTATTAAGCGATATGGTGATGGTGATGTCATAATGATTCGCATCCAAAGAAATGGGAATCAGGTTATACGTGCATTTAATATTAACTAATCTTTCCCAAATTTAATGCCCTGAATGTTAGTATAGTCTATGCTACCATCAGAGATCAGATTGACTCCTTTAGTTTTAGAGAAGCTAACATCAAAGCTAGTTGTACCTACCGAGTTAATTCCCTTTAGAGGATACAAGCTATCATTGTTATAAAATTTCAAATAAAATGGAATCTTGGCTTTTGTATTCATCAACGAATTGAAAAATGAACTGTAGTAGTAATTAATCAAATCATAATCATCATTGAATTGAAATCTGATTTTCAACTCTTGAATATCATCAGTACTAAAGAACTTAGATAGATATAATGAATTATCTGATTTGTCAAAATTATCAAAATTATAATCAATGATTTGGGACTTGTTTAAATCATCATCTAGATTAGCACCCATTTGCTTAAGTAATTTAAATTCTAAATCTTTAATTAAAATATGAGGTTTATCTATAGAGTTCTCAGCTGTTATTTTAGAAAGAAAGTCTAAAGTCCTATAGTCATAGATATACAAATTAACTTTAATTTCTTTAGAATTAATTTCATACTCACCTACAACAATTATATCCACCTCAAATTTATCACTTGAAGATGCAATAAAACTTGATAGCGTATTTTTTTTAATTGATTTTTCAGTTGAATTGTTAATAAAGTTAAAAAAATCTTTCATTGTGATGTCTTGTGGCTGGTTCACCTCAATGACATTAGACATTATCATATCTTTAGCAACTTCTTTTGTCGTCTTTGATATAAAAATCATTAAAGAATCTGATATAACATCTAACTGTATATCACTAAGCCTATTCTTAGATGCTGATTTAATGATACTCTCAATTTCATTACTTGTTATTAGTGTAATAATATCTGATTTAAGATGGGATTTAATTTTCTGTAATAATAATGATTGCGTCTTTTGCATCTCCCTATTTAATTGCTTTGTTGGGATAAAATAAAAGTTTTCATTATCCTGAAAATCCTTCTTCATTAAATCAACTAAGTCATTTTGAAGCTTATTAGCTAAATCGGATGCAATTCTATCATTTAAAGGAATTTTAGAACTACTAAAATTATATAAGGCTATATTTTGGGGCCCTTCTGCTACACAGAATGAGACTACTAAAATAAGACATAAACTAATATATAATACTCTTTTCATAATTTTTAAAATTAATCTACTCAAATCATTAAATACTATCTAAATATTTTTTTAAATAATAATCTAAATATTCTATCTGTTCCATTGAATTATAACATTGATAGGATACCCTTAATAGCACCATATTATTCCATGATATGATTGGAATTTCAATATTATTATTTTTTAAGAATTTATATAAATCTAAAGGATCTGATATATTTACTATCATGCTTGTCATCTGCCCTAATAAATTTTCATCACATATAGGGTCAGTCCCCAGTGTTCGAAGTAATATTTTTCGAACTTCAATTATCTTCTCATGACAATCCTTACGAATTTGCACCCAATAGTTATCCTCTAGAAACTCAATTGCTTTAGGTACGCAGAGATAGCTACTTATATCATTAGTCCCCTGATATTGATTATGATCAAGAAACCTTGAGGATGAAGGCATATCACTTTCCCAGCCCCAACTAACAACTAATGGCTCAAGCTTATCTTGCATCTCTTTTGAGCAATATAAAAATGATACCCCTTTTGGACACAGCATCCATTTATGACAGGCTCCAGTATATATATCTGGATCAAGCTCTATAATGTCAAGATCAATATGAGCAGGGACATGCGCTCCATCAATAATTGTAATTAGCCCTAGCTCTTTTGCCAATTGACATATTTCTTTTATAGGGAATATCATCCCAGTAGAGCTTGTAATATGACTAAGGAATATAATTTTCGTTTTAGAACTAATATTATCTTTAAATATATTAATGAAATCATCTTTTGTAACAGGAAGTGAAATATCAAGTGCCTTGTAAGTAAAACCTTTTTTTCTAACCATAAATTGCCAGGTTTTATCGATAGCACCATATTCATGATTAGAAGTTAATACTTCATCTCCGGGCTTTAAATCTAGAGACCTAATAACCATATTCATAGCTGTTGTAGGATTGGGGAAATATACAACATCATCTTTATCGCAATGAATAAATTTTGACAATGCATCTCTTGACCAATCTAATAAGTCTAGTGCCTTATCTTGGATAAATGAAACTGGTTGTTCCTCAATCTCTCTTTGCCACTTTTCACGCTCTTTAAATATTGGTAAAGGGCAAGCCCCAAATGAACCATGATTTAGATAAATGAATTTAGGGTCTAACTGAAATAACTTATTTAGTGAGTCGAATGAGGAGTTATTCATTACCATTTTTAATGTGTATAGTCCTTTGAGGAAATGGAATTTCAATGTTTTTATCTTGGAATTGATGATATATCATTTCATTTACACTATCTGTTACCCGTCCTCTCATTTCTGGTTTTTCTATCCAAAATAATAATTGAAAAAGAAGTCCAGAATCACCAAAACTTCTAAAACGCACCCTAGGTAATGGCTCATTACAAACCTCATTAGAAGAACTAGCAATATCCATTAATATTCTTCTCACCAATGAAATATCAGTTCCATATCCTACACTAATATCAACCCTAACTCTTTCCATCTCATATGGACCTCCACTCTCATTAATAATTTTTGAATTAGCAATAACAGCGTTAGGGATGGTTATCTCTATATCATCTCTTGTCATAATACGAGTACTTCTAAGCCCTATATTCTTAACGTAACCTCTTTCTCCAGTATCAAGATTAATATAATCTCCCTCTTTGTATGGTGAATCAGCCATAATAAATATCCCAGCAAATAAATTTGCAATCGTATCTTGAGCTGCAAATGCAACAATAAATCCACCAATACCAAATGAAGCAACTAATCCAGTAACATTAATATCCCAACTCAGTAGTATAAAATAGGCAGCGCCTGCAAAAATAATGATCTTCCCTAGATTATCGAATAATGGCATAAGACGCTTCTGGTGTTTTGTATTCATACCTGCTTTATTAGAGTACCAATTAAAGATATTAATAAAAGATTTAAAAATTGCAGACACCCATATGAAGACTAAAATTGTTTTTAATAATCCCATAGTAACAAAAATAATAAATTCAGATAAATCAAAAAGTGAAATTGAGAAGCTAAGACCAATAAATAAAATACTATAGTATATTGGCTTATGTATATTATCTATAATATGATCATCTATAGTCGTTTGAGTTTTACTAGCCATCTTTTTCAATAAAAGAGTAAAGATGATGTCAGATATTTTAGCCACAACAACTGAGGTAATAATAAACAATATCCCCTTGTATAGCGGGACTGATAATATCTGGTTAATAGTATTTAATAAATATGGATTCATAGTCATATAAGTCTCTAGTTATTTTCTATAATTACTCTACTTCTAGTGTCTTGATTTCATCCTGTGATTTAGCAATCTCTTTTGAAATTTTCTTCATTTTCTTAATTTTTTCTTGTTGGAAATTTTGATTATGACTGATAGTCATCCCAATAAAAAAAATCAATAAAATAAGTGCTGTAACTAAATCGGCTGGTCTCATTAATAATTTCTCCAAAACATTCTAGAACTTTCAAATCTACAAATTACTGTTTAAATAGAAAATTATTTTTTCATCCTGAGCTGTGCCGCGAGAGGGAGTCGAACCCCCACGCCCGAAAGCACTGGTTCCTAAGACCAGCGTGTCTACCAATTCCACCATCGCGGCATCAATTATTGAAGCAAAATATAATATGATTATATCTTACATAACAACCGATTTCATATACTATTATCATTTCTTGAAAAAAAATTATAGATTATAAATATGAACAATTCAAGTTTAAAATACTTTTTCATGATAATCTATCCAAGGATATCACTAGCTGCTTTTATATCTCTTATAGCTATTGGGATGTATCTCTATCCAGGTAGTACATATCACAACTATGAGACAGTAAGATATTTATTTAGTGAAAATTTTCTAAGCGACTTAGGTCGAACTATTACGCATGGAGGAGATAATAACTTTCACTCAAGTATACTGTTTAATATATCTCTAATGCTAGGTGCTATTACATATATTATATTCTACCTATTAATTAAAGATCTATTTGATTCAAACTTAATCTCTAAGTTGGGGTCATTATTTGGAGTTCTAGGATCATTATGTATGATTGGGGTAGCCTTAACCCCATCTGATTTATTTTTCTCACCTCATATTTTCTTTAATATGTGGCTATTTCGATTTTTTTTATTATCAACTCTATGCTATACATGGCTTATCTATAAAAATAAGCAAATCAATAACAACTACTTAGCTGGAAATCTTATTTTTATTGTATTCTTATTAATTTATATCGTAATTCTAATGTATGGGCCCTCACCGCATGAATCTCATGGAGCTCTTATATTACAAGCGTTATCTCAGAAAATAATTCTTTTTAATTTCATGCTTAGTATTCTTGTACAAACAATGGCATACAATAAAATATTAAAGTCTTAATCCTATTTTATTGTATCTAATAGATAGATACGTGATGTATAAGCTGGGATGTTAATTTTTAATTTATTAGAACCACCTAATTCAATATCTTTTTCATCAAATAAGGAAATTAGTTTAGCTGTGTGATGAGGTAATGAAATATTTATTAATTTCTCTTCATCTGATAGATTAAACAATATCAATGTTTGTTCATCAAAATATGATTTCAGCCATATAGAGTAATCAACCCCTTCTCTAAGGACTAAAAGATCTCCAATAGATAGTGATGAATATTTACTCCTAATTCTATTTAGAGTGGATACCCTTTTTTTCAATTTTCTTTCTAAGTCATTGAGCGCCCCATGAAATTTCATATCTCTTTTTGAATAGACTCCCACATCACCTTGATGGCCAAACTCTTCACCATAAAAGATAAATGGAATTCCAGGTAAAGAGTAGTTCATGGTCATAAACATAGATAATCTATTATAGCTTATTATGCTAGGTGTTAATCCTGAATTTAAAAAATCATTATAGTCTGAAAGGGTAATGAACCTCTCATCTTGCTGAATACTCGTGGCATTAATCATTAAATTTATAGGTTCATGTTTATCTAAGCTCTTTTGAATTAGACCATTCAACTTAACAAAATCTGTATCAACTCCAGAAAAATGCTCTCGTGCAGCTTTATATAAATCTCTATCGTAGTGTAAATTTGGTTTACTCTGATTAGAATTAAACTCTGCAGTAAACTGATCAGGCTCAATAATCTTTAAAAGTTCACTGTTGTTGCTAGATTCAAAATTGTTAAGTTTTCTATTTAATTCATTCATATTTGGATGATGGTTAATTGAAAAACCATCGAGGTTATATTCATTCATTAAAAATAATAAATCAGAAGAGAGTTGCTCAACTAATTCTATATTGCTATAATCTAATTTTCGAATAGAGAAATTATTTAATAATAAATCATTTTCAAGATACCAATCAGGATTAGTCGAATAATAACTATGTAACTTATCAGTATATAAATTAATATATTCAATGTAGAATTTAATTCCATGATTATGCCCCTGATCAACTAACCTCTTAAGATCATCAGAGGTACCATAACGATAATCAATCTCTTTTGAATCAATAGGCATTCTTCCATCAAAAGACATATACTTCTTATATGGTATACTTGTACTTCTATAGGCACTATCCTGATTTAAAGATACTGGAGATAATAGTATACCTTGCACCCCAAGATTATTAAAATAACCATTATTAATTTTCTGTTCTATCCCCTTTAAATCACCTCCATGAAATCTGTATTCCTTATCAATGGTATAATCATTTTTATGAATGCTATTAGTAGAGTCAGCATCATTAAATCTATCAATAATAAGATGGTATATATTTGTAAAGTATGGTGATTCACTATGCAATAAAGTTGATAATGGTTCACCACTATATATCAATGAATAATTCTCTTTTATATAATTTTCATTATTATCAACTGATAAAATTCTTAATACGCCATCACCTAATGACCTAGGTAACATCACTCTTATGGCATTATTAAAAATATGATAATATCTAGAATCAATAATTTGATTATTAAATAAGATCCAAAATTTATTTAATTTTAAATTGTGCTTCGATAGTGATTTATATGTCAGAATTAAATTTTCTTTTTCCATCTCAAAGCTATTTTTTAAGAATGCAATCGCCAGCTGATTGTAATTGGAAATTGGATTAGCAAACATTAAATCAATATCATAATCATTTACAACTAAATCAATACTTGAGTATCCATGAAAGTCTTGAATACATTTTATTTTTAATGAATCTCCAGCTAATGATAAATCAAAATTATCACCTGAATCAAATGAAACACTAAAATTATCACTATAGGAATAATCATTTAAATTTATAAAAATACTATCATTTACCGCAATTCGGTGAGTAGGAACTACCCTAAAATCAGAAGAATTTAAAATTGAATTACAGAAAATAGATTCTAAAAAGAATAATATGAAAACTAAAACTAGCATCAGTTAATTTATAAAAATATAGGGATAAAATAATTATTAAATATAAGAAAGCAATAAAATAATTGTCATTATTGTCATTATTTCTATTACTTCAAAATAATCAATTTGTAATCCCTAGGATTAATCTATTCCAAAGTGCCTTAATTAATAAAACAATACAAAAGGATCTAACTATGAATATATTAATATTATTTTTTTAATCGATAAAAAACCCTCTATAAAAGAGGGTTTTTTATGGATGAAAAGGGAGAGAGATAAGGAGGAGGATATATCTTTAATAACCCTTTATAGCACCCGATAAGAACTAATTTATCATTGGAATTTACAATATTTATCATAAATTGTACTAATATAAAATTTTACTTAGTAAATTTTACATGAAAAATAATATTTCTCGCAATGTTCATTTCCTCGGATCTAAAATTAGATCTCAAAGAAAATCTTTAGGATTAACTCTGGAAGATTTATCAATACGATGCATTCAAATAAATCCTGAAGTCGCACCATCTATCTCATATTTAAGTCTAATAGAGACTGGAAATAGAGTTCCATCTCCTAAGCTTCTAGATCTATTTTCTAATATCTTTCAAAAAGATCCAAAGTGGTTTCTAGATAATGCAACAGATAAAAAGACTAGAAAGGAATTATCTAAATATTCATTTGAAGATATTGATTTTGAACCAAATTTTTTATTTTCAAAAAAACTAATTAAGAGTGCCATCCCAACTATTTTATCGCAAGCCAATATGTCTGGTCGTCAACTTGCTCATATACTAATAAGAGCGTACCAAGAAGAAAACTATAATCAATTCCCTGATATTGAGCGTACAGCTAATGAAATAGGCAAAAAAAAACTGCCTCTAAGAAAAAATGATCTATTATCTATAATAAAGAAAAATGGATTGAAAATTAAATGGTTTAGGAAATTACCATTTAAAACAATTAATGATTTGGGAATAGAAATTAATTCAGTTATAAGGTCTTTCTGGGGAGATAAAAATACCATCTATTTAAATGAATCACTAAAAAAATCAAATCGATTGAAATATGATCTTGCGCTATATCTTGGCCATAAAATTTTACATGATGGAGATGGCTTAATTTCAACTCATGCCTCCGGTGGAGAGATAGGTGGATCGCCAAGCTTAAATCAAAATAATTCAGAGCATATTAAACAAAAGGATATACTATATGCATGGAGAGACTTTGAGTGTAGCTTCTTTGCTGGTGCCTTGCTATGTCCTAAAACCTCCTTAAAGAGATACTTGTCATCTAATGCATATGATATTTCTTGTTATAAAGATTTGGGAGTCACTCCCTCTATACTAATGAGACGAATTACCGTTGTATCTCCCTATAAATATTGGCATTACTTTGATGTATACTCTCCAGGGTACTTGAGAGCCCTATATAGAGGAAATAAAATTGATATCCCCTGGAAAAATAAAGCTATTGAGAGTGATGCCTACAATAAATGGAGCGTTGTGAAAAAGTTAAAAAAGAATCTAGATAAACCTCTATCAAAGCTTACCATCACAAAGGATAAAAATAATACATATATAAAATCATCTATATCTATACAAGTTCAAGACATGTCAGGTCAAGCACATATTCTCTCTCTTGGGATAGACTTAAACCCAGCAATTAAAAAGCAAATAAGCGATTATGATGACTTTATTTATGATTTATCCAGCAATATAGAAAAAAGAGGGAAGAAAAATTTTATAAAAGAAATACACGCTGATGAAATAAAAAAAATATCTAGAAAATTAAATATTAAATGGATATCTGATAGTGCTGACAATGAAGTGGATGTAATGGATCGGAACCATATAGGGAAGGAAAAACTTGTAAAGATAGGGGCAAATAGAATCTCATGGATTGATGATATAAAAAAACAAATAATTAAATCAAAAAAATGACTTTAATAGTAAATATAATATTTAATCTAATTTACTACTCAGTTCTCGTAAGAGTATTAATCTCTTGGATACCACAATCATCAAATAATAATTTTTCAACCTTTATTTGTCAAATAACAGAGCCACTACTATCTCCTATTAGGAATTTGATTCCAACTAATAGCTATCATATTGATTTTTCACCTGTAATCTTATTAATTATATTAAATTTCTTAAAATCTAAACTACTGCTTATAGGATAAACAATATGAAAGAGATTAAAAAACTTACACTAGGGATTGAAGAAGAGTACCAAATCATTGATCCTAAAACAAGAGAACTGACTTCCTTTATATCAGAATTCCTTGAAAAAGGAGCTATGATTTTTAAAGATCAAGTGAAACCAGAACTCCTTCAATCACAAATTGAAATTGGTAGTAATGTTTGTAATAACATCAATGAACTTGAAGATGACTTGAAATCAATTCGGTCATCTCTTGGTCAATTTGTTAGTGATAGCGGAAAAAAAATAGCTGCCGCTGGGACTCATCCATTTTCACATTGGAGAGATCAAATCGTAACAGATAAGGATAGATATCATGGCTTATTTGATTCAATGCAATATGTTGCTAAGAGATTACTTATCTTTGGGATGCATGTTCATGTTGGCATAGAAGATAGAAACCTTCAAATTGATGTAATGAATCAGATGAGATACTTTATGCCTCATATTCTATGTCTATCCACATCATCTCCTTTCTGGCTTGGAGAGGCTACTGGATTTAAATCATATAGAAGTATAATATTTGAAGACCTTCCAAGGACAGGAATCCCAGAAAACTTTGATTCTTTTCAAAGTTACCAAAGTTACTTAAAAACACTTATTGATAGTAATACCATTGATGAGCCGTCTAAAATTTGGTGGGATATGAGGCCTCATCATAATTATTCGACTTTAGAATTTCGAATATGTGACTGTACGACTAAAGCTGATGAGGCAATCTCCATTGCAGCATTAATTCAGGCCCTTGTTGCTAAAATGATTTTACTTAAAAATAATAACCAGACCTGGAGAAAATATAGAGGCTCTCTTATAAATGAAAATAAATGGAGGGCTATCAAATCTGGAATTAATAGTCATTTAATTGATTTTGGGAAACAAAAAGAAATTGATTTTAAAGATCTTTTTTATGAAATGATGGATTTTATAGATGATGTAGTGGATATACTTGGATCAAGAAAGCAAATTGACTATCTTGAAACAATGTTTGAAGAGGGAACGAGCGCTGATAGACAGCTTAGTGTATATACTCAAAATAATAATTTAAATGATGTGGTTGATTCTCTTATATCTGAAACATTAGATGGATGTTAAAATATAAAGGGCCTAATTATGAAAACACGAAACCTATATTTAATTAGACATGGGCAGTCTATATATAATCTGGAAAATAGATTTACAGGTTGGAAAGATGTCGAATTAACTGCTCTAGGTAAAGCTCAAGCAAAAGAGGCTGGGAATCTTCTTTCTAATATAAATTTTGATTATTGTTATATATCAAACCTTAAACGGGCAAAGAATACTTTAGCATATATACTAAAAGAGGCTAAGCAATCACCTCCAATAGAGAATAATATCGCTTTAAACGAGAGAGATTATGGTGATCTGATTGGTCAAAATAAAGATGAGGCAGCAGAGAAATTTGGTAAAGAGCAAGTTCAAATATGGAGAAGAAGTTTTAATATTCCTCCTCCAGGAGGAGAATCTTTAGAGATGACAGCGGAAAGAACTCTACCATACTATAAACAAGAAATACTCCCAAGGGTTATAAATAATAATAATATAATCATATCTGCTCATGGTAACAGCATCCGAGCAATTGTTATGGATATCTTTAATTTAACCCCTGAACAGATTCTAAAAACAGAAATTGGATGGTGTGAACCATGGAAAATTTCATACGATATATCTGGAAATTTATCTGATTATAAAATAATTTCACGACCTAGCGAACCTTCTAAAAGTCATTTTTGCATTAATTAGAGTCATTATGGCATTGTATAGTGACATAATGACAGTAATTTTATAAATTTATTGGTTTGGTATTTTTATTGATTATTCTCATTTATAAATAATTTTTAATAAAAGGAGAATAAAAATGACATTAATAACATATAAGCCAAGGTCTGGTATGATCAATGAATTCGATAGATTATTTAATAATTTCTGGGATTTTGAAAACAAGATTGAAGTGAAAGAAAATATTAATCTTAATTTTAGAACTAATGAAGATGAAGATTTTTATTTCATTGAAACTGACCTACCAGGAGTTGAAAAAAAGGATGTAAGCGTAAACATAATAGATGATATGATCACAATATCAGGAGAACGTAAGGCATTGAAGAAGGAAAGCAATAATACATTCCAATGCGGATCTTCTAACTATGGTGAGTTTTCAAAATCATTCTATATCCCAGAGGATGCAAACATAGATAAGATTAATGCGAAAATAAAAAATGGAGTTCTGGGAATTGAAATTAAAAAATCAAAAAAAATCCCCCCATCAACAAAAAAGATAGTTGTTAAATAATATAAATATAAAGCGACATGCTTTTGCATGTCGCTTATTAATATCAACTTTATTGCTAAGTTACCTAGTTAACTTTATTTTTAGATATGACTATTGAACTATATTCTCAATTTCTATCTATAGCAATTATTCACTTGCTTGCTGTAATGAGCCCAGGGCCCGACTTTGCCTTAATAGTAAGACAAAGCTTATTATATGGACGAAAAACAGCTTTAGCTACAAGTATTGGAATTGGTTTTGGAATATTATTCCATATTTTCTACTGTATTGTTGGCATAGGTCTGGTTATATCGAAAAATCCATATATATTTAATATTATTAAAATCTCTGGTGGATTATATTTAATATATATTGGCTACAAATCTATAGTCTCAATATCTAACCTAACACTTAAAGAGACTACCAATGTACCTAAATTATCATTCTACAATGCATTTTTTGAAGGCTTAGTGACGAATATATTAAATCCAAAAGCAACACTATTTTTTCTATCTCTATATACATTTATAATAAATGAGCAACCAGAAATATATATACAAATTCTATATGGAGCTTGGATGTCACTAGCAACGGCCGCATGGTTTTGCTTTATATCCACATTACTAACAAATAGTTTAATACTGAAGCCTATTAATAACTTTACTAATATTATTCAAAGAATAACTGGAGTTGGATTAATATTAATTGGAATTCGACTGATATTAATCTAACAAAATGTTGTCGCTTTATTAAAAAAAACATAGATTTATATTAAGTATGAAAGGGGCATGTGATGGATGAGAAAAAAGTAATAAATAAATTAAGTGATATATTTAATCTGGAACTTACAGGGGTTATACGCTACACTCACTATGCACTAATGATTTTTGGAGCAAATAGACTCCCCCTTGTTGATTTCTATAGACAGCAAGCCAAAGAATCGCTAATGCACGCTGACATGATTGGAGAGCATATTACAGGACTGGGTGGGCACCCACCTTTAAATACTGAGAATATAAAGGAAACTCATAAACATAATATAAAAGATATCTTAAAGGAAACATTAGAGCATGAACAGAGTGCAATTGATGCATACTATGAACTTCTTGAGCTCGTAGAAGATAAAAGCGTTTACCTAGAAGAGTTTTCGAGATCCATGATTGGTCAAGAAGAATTACATGTTCTAGAAGTAAAGAAAATGCTTAAAGATCAATAGCTTATATACTGTTCAATGTAAGACTTGAGATCCTCAAAGCTTTTTTGAGCAAAAGTGAAGCATTTCTTACACTCATCAACAAATAATTCATCTTCACGCAGTTGCTCTCTAATAGAGTTCTCTAAGTAATCTGGCTCTTCAAATTGATAATAAAGCCCCTTGCCTGGAACTCTTTTTGCAATCATTTGACCACCTTTGAGGTCACCTAAATATCTAACATACACATGAGCATAAAGCAAATCATCTGGGCAATTTTGGATATAATTTTTATATGCAGATGTGGTATCTAAAACCGGCAAATCATTTCCGTCTGGATCCATTTCAACTAAATCTTTGTATATATTATTAGCTCTTTTAATTCTCTCATCTGGAAAGCTAATCTCTGAATTAGAATCTACATTATCAAATCGATCCTCTAAAGCTTTATATGATTCAAATTGCTGTTTTAAATATATAGCATATTCTGGATTTGTTATTTGCCCACTAAACATTCTACTTGCAAACCATGCCCTCTCAGCATTTCTATGGTTTTTCATTGTTAATTCTTTTAAGCTCATTTGAACCCCCTCTACTGAATTCTACTTAAAATATAAATGATAATTACTACTAAATATAATAATACTAATAAATCTTATAATAAATATAATTTCAAGATAAGACTAAATAAGCTCTCCAGATTGCAAATCCCACAAATACTTATAACTACCATCCAAATTAATTAATTCATCGTGCGGACCAGATTCAATAATGCTCCCTTCATCAAGAACTAAAATTTGGTCTGCATTCCTTATAGTAGAAAGTCTATGAGCAATAGCTATGGTTGTCCTGTCTTTTGCTATCTCTTTTAATGCTTTTTGAATTAAATATTCTGTTTTATTATCTACAGATGAAGTCGCTTCATCAAAAATTATAATGGAAGGATTTTTTAAAATTGCTCTTGCTATAGCTATTCTTTGCTTTTGACCAACAGATAATTTCTGCCCCCTCTCACCTATAATAGTTTCATAGCCTTCTGGTAACTTATCTATAAACTCAGCACACTGACTAAGCCTTGCAGCTTGTTTGATTTGATCTACAGATAAAGATGATTTTGGATAAGAAATATTATCTTTTATTGTACCATCAAATAAAAAAGTTTCCTGACTTACAAGAGAAATATTTTCTCTTAGTGACCTTAGTGATATATCTGAAATATTTTGACTTCCTATTTTTATCACACCATTATTAAGATTGTAGAGCCTTAATATTAATTTTATTAAAGTTGTCTTCCCTGCTCCCGTAGTTCCAACAACTCCAACTAAAGAATTTTTCTTAATTGTAAATGATAAATTTTTAAAAATATTAGATTTTTTAGTATATGAAAAACAAATATCTTTGAATACAATATCTTCATTAAGACTATTTTTGTGAATTGCATGTTTAGGATCTTTAATTTCTGATGGAGTATTAATTAATCCTATAATTCTTTTTGTAGATGCCATAGATCTTGCAAATAAATCAACAATTTCTCCTAATCTTGTGAATGGCCATAAAAATCTTTGTGTCAAGAATAGAAGAACGCTAAAGGAACCAACTGCAATCTGCCCAGAAAGAGCCATCATCCCTCCGAGTATCATAGTTCCTAAAAATCCACTTAAAACTCCCATCCTTACTACAGGAACAAATGCAGAGCTTATACGAATAGCATCTTGATTTGAATTTTGATATTTGCTACTTAATTCTGATACTCTTTGTCTTTCAACATCCTCTGAAGTAAAACTCTTTATTGTCAGTATCCCTAATAAATTATTAAATATAGTTGAACTTAAATTTCCAGCTGCCTCCCTAACTTGAAGATATCTAGGCTCTAAATTCTTTTGAAAAAATGATGCTACAAGAAGAATGATTGGTACTGGTAATACAGCTACCATAGCAACAAGAGGAGAAATATAAAAGAATACACCTCCTATAGCTAGTGTAGATACAATAATCTGAATAATATCATTTGCCCCATTATCTAAAAATCTTTCTAGCTGGTTAATATCATCATTTAATATTGCTGTAATATTTCCTGTTTTCTGATCCTCAAACCATTTAATATGCAAGTCCTGTACATGCGAATACGCATCCACTCTTATAGCATGTTCAATGGATTGCGCAAGATTTCTCCATGAAATTGAATACAAGTATTGAAATGATGACTCAAAAAACCATATAAAAAATGTACCAATAGCTAAAATGGTTATCTGTGATTCAGGGGACTCAAATCCTAAGCCTGCAATAAAACTATCCTGCCTATTAACAATTAAATCTACTGCAAAACCAATAAGTATTTCAGGCATAATATCAAATAACTTATTAATGATAGAATAAAATGAGGCTACATAGATTCTAATCCTCCAAGGCTTAGCATATGAAAGCAAATTAATAAGAGAATCAACTGTTTTATTTTCTATTAATCTCATAACCTAAAAAATTTATTTTGAATTTTATCAATAAACACAACGCTATTAGGGACTAAAATTAATATGATAAATGTAGCAAATAGGACTCCAAATCCTAATGAAACTGCCATAGGAATTAAAAATTGTGCTTGTACACTTTTCTCCAATAAAAGCGGCATCAAGCCTACAAAAGTTGTAATTGATGTCAAAAGTATTGGTCTAAATCTTGTTTTTCCAGCTTTAATTGATGCCTCTTCTACGCTATACCCTTGTTTGATATATCTATTTATAAAATCAACAAGAACAAGGCTATCATTAACAACCACGCCTGACAATGCAACAATACCAATCATTGATAAAATTGTAAAGTTCATACCAAATAAAAGATGGCCAATTACAGCACCAATAATTCCAAATGGAATCGCTGACATAACAATAAGAGGTTGAATGTATGATTTAAAAGGAATAGCCAAAAGTATATAAACAACTAATAAAGATAATAGATAGTTATTTTTTAAAGATTCTAAGTTTTCATTTTGCTGTCTCTGTTCTCCTTCTAAAGAGTAGTTTATGTATGGGTAACCTTCTAAAAGCTTTGGCATAAAATTTTCATCTAAATTCCTAACAATTTCATTACTATTAGCTTTTGAGATATCTACATCTGCAGTAATATTTATCGCTCTTTTTCGATCAATCCGAGTAATAGATGGCGAACTTGTAGATTTATTTATCTTACCTACTAACTTAAACGGGATTTCTCTTCCATCTGGAGTTCTAATAGACATATTTTCCAAGTTAGATATTTTTCTTCTATCTTTTTTAGGGTATCTAATGTTAACCTTAATCTCATCCCTACCTCTTTGAATCGTTTGAACCTCCTCACCATAAAAAGCTTGTCTAATTTGGTTCGCTAGAGAAAAATTTGTAATTCCATAATTTTCTGCCTCTGGTAACATTAATATACTAAGCTGATCTTTACCATCTGTATATGAATCTTTAATATCAAAAACACCTACATAATTTTTTAAATGTTCTTTAATCCTATCTACTACGATATTTAATTCTTGAAAGTTTAATCCAGTTAATTGAATATTGATAGGTTCACCAGAATCAAATATAGAAGAACTAAACTGTATATCTTTCACACCTATAATATCTCCAGTCTCTTCTCTTAATTTATTTACTATTTTACCAACAGCGATACTTCTATCTTCACCACTAATTAACTCTGCCCATACGTTCCCTTTATGAGAGCTAAATGTAAAAACACCCGCACGACCTCCAGGTCCAGATGATTGCCCACTTGTATTAAGACTTTCATATCCAACAGAAGCAAGAGTATTTAAAAATAGTGATTGATTAATTTCTTTCTTAAAGTGTTCATCTGTAGCAATAACTGCTTTTTCGATTTTACTTATTGCTTTATTTGTAATATCTATTGGTGTGCCTAGAGGGAATGTAACATCCACTGATATGACATCACCCTCTATTGGAGGGAAAAAACTAAATTTTAACCACCCACCACCAATTAATCCTATGTTGACTAATAAAATAAAAATAAAAATAGATATTGTTAAGGGAGGATTTTTAACTGATTTTTTTAATAATGGTGCATATCTTTCATTTATAATATAATGTAGTTTCTCTTCAATCCTTGATTGGAAGTGTCCCCATTTAGATGATATTAATTTTATTAGTTTAAAGCTTGAAGCTTTATTACCCATATGAGCTAAATGAGCAGGAAGTATGGTTAGAGATTCTATTAAAGACCAAAACAATGTAGGAATTACAACTAGAGGAATAACTCTCCAAATCCTTCCCACGGAGCCCTCAACAAATAGCATGGGGGAAAATGTCGCAATAGTTGTTAGTACCGCAAAAATAACTGGTATGCCCACTTCATAAGCTCCTTTTTTTGCTGCGGTGTTTAAGTTTTCTCCTTTTTCTATATGTCTATA
>CAZKFO010000021.1:0-19478 GCA_964552145.1 uncultured bacterium
GTCCCTAAGAATATTATTCGCTCTTTTAATAATCGAGAATAAATATCAACAGCTCTCTCTCCATTTGCAGTTTGCTCTACTACCATTGGAACTAACATCGAATATTTATCTTTCATAAAATCACTGTCCTTTATTTTGTTTTCTTAATTCTGATGTACTCTGCTCTTTATCTTTTATAGTAGCAAATTGGTCAATATAATCAAATAATTTTTGATTCATCATATTGCTTGCAAGAGACTCTCTATTTTGTTCATTTGCAAAATAATCTCTAATTTTTTGTTCTTCTTCATGACTCTCTTTAACAATTTTATTTAATTCATTATTTAAATCATCATTATTAAAGGATACCCCTCCATCTCTGATAATTGCATCTTTAATGATAAACCACTTCACATTATATTCTGCACCTTTTTTTGCCTCATCTCTAAACTTGTCTTTGTCTAGATTATTATCTTTTTTCAACTGTTCCTCAAGTAATTTTTCTAGATAACGATTAACCATAGACTGTGGAGCAGAGAATTTTATTTTATTTATAAAATAATCGATATAAGCATCTCTTTTTCGTTTTTCATAATCATCATCTATAGAACGTTGAATATTTTCTTTGACCTTATCTTTTAAAGCATCCAATGTTTTTAAATCAGAAGAAACGGAAAGCGCAAAATTATCATCTAATTCTGGTAGAATTTGCTCTTCTACTTTATGAATATGTATTTCATATTTTACCTGTTTCCCTTCTCCATAATTAATTTCAACCTTCCGCTTATCATCAATTTTTACTCCAATTAATTTTTTCTCCGCATCACCAGTAAAAGCACCTATCCCTAATTTAATATATTGTTTTTCTAATTTTTTACCAATGATTGGGACATCTGAATCATCTAATTCCTGAAAATCTCCCATTATAAAATCACCTGATTTCGCACCAGAATCGATTGTTTTAATATTAGAGTGTTGTTGGCGAAGCTCCTCTAAAGATAATTCCATATCTTCATCTGAAGGAATAAATTTTATCATATTAATTTTAAATTTTTTCTTATATGAAGGCAATTTAACTTCAGGTATCATTTCAAAAGTTAGAGTGAATTCTAAATCATTCCCCTCTGAAAAATCTAAATTACTTACATTGGCTTGATTAATCGGATTAAGATTCTCTTGCTCAAGTGCTTTTCTATAGTACTCATTTAAAGATTTTTCTGCAAATGAAGCTTCAATGGAAGCACTATAGTTTCTTTTAAAAATTTCAAGATTAACTCCAGAGACCTTCCCTTTTCGTCCACCTTTAGGAGTGTGGTTTGACTTGTATTTATTAAATTCATCTATAAAGGATTGTTCTAAGTCACTCCATGGGACAGTACATTTAAGCTCTTTAGTATAATCATTCGTATTTTTTAATTTAATTTTCATAAAATCCTTGGGGATACATTTAATCCTAAATTACATTATTTATATGTAAAATTACTAAATATCTATCTTAGATTAACAAAAAATAATATATATGACTGAACAATTATATAATAAAAAGAGTAAAGAAGAGTTACAAAGAATATTAGATCAAGAATTATTTGAACGAGAAACTTTATCATTTTATAAATATACTGTAATAGATAAAGGTGAACTTCAAACTCTTAGAGATAAGCTATATTATGATTTAACTAAATTATCTGTATTTGGAAGGATATATGTCGCAAGCGAAGGTATTAATGCTCAAATTAGTGTTCCAAAACACAAAAAAGAGTTATTATACAATTATATTAATTCAATAGAATTTCTAGCTGGGATACAAATAAAAAATGCAATTCAAGATGGCCAGTCTTTCTATAAATTAACCATTAAAGTTAAGAATGAAATTGTTGCCTACGGAATAGATGAAAATGAATATAATATGAATAAAGTAGGACAGCATCTATCTCCAAAAGAATTCAACCAAGCCTTGGAGGATTCTAATACAGTAATCGTAGATATTCGCAATCACTATGAAAGTGAAGTAGGAAAATTTAAAAATGCAATTATCCCAGATGTTGATCGATCCAAAGAACTTCTTTTAGAAGTTAAAAATCAGCTTAAGGGAAAGGAAAATAACAAAATATTACTATATTGTACAGGTGGAATTCGATGCGAAAAAGCCAGCTCATATCTTATTAAAAATAATTTTAATGATGTTAATCAACTTGATGGCGGGATAATTAATTATGCACATAAGGTAAAAGAAAAGAAAATTGAATCAAAATTTATTGGGAAAAACTTTGTTTTTGACAATAGACTTGGAGAAAGAATCACGTCAGATATCATTAGTCAATGTCATCAGTGTAATAATAAAAATGACAACCATACAAACTGTGCAAATGATATATGTCATTTACTTTTCATACAATGTAATCATTGTAAAATAGAATTTAATGGCTGCTGTAGCAAAGAATGCTCCGAATATTTATCTTTAGATGAAAAGAATAAAGATATGAAGAAAAAAGAATTTCTAGACTATAATACAGATAGGCATCGTGGAAAAGTAAAACCTAAACTATATGAAATTCTTAATTAATCTTAAATGATTGCATCTCTTTAGATAGTAAAAAACCTTTATCAATTACACTTTTAGCTGCTTGACTTTTTTCTAACAATACTTCATTTGTATGATTGAAATGAATAAAATGGATTTTTCGTTTTAGATTGGATGGCAAATGAGATAGCATATTCATTGTATCTATTATTTCTGGATGAGGAATTTTTGATATATCTCGTTGATGTATCTCAGTTTTAGAGAAGAATGTGCCATCTATAAACAATATATCATTTGAATTAATTAAATCAATTAATTTGTCAGTCCAACCATCCCAAGAATCAATATCTGGTAAATAAATAACCTTCTTTTTAGACCCTATAATTTTGAATCCTACTGTCTCAGAGAGTTCATTCCTATGAGGAACATTAAAGGGAATAATCTTGACCTGCCCCAAACTATAAGGTTGCTCATCACCTAATTCAACTAAATCAATATTTTTATTTATTAGTAATTGTTTCATAATAGAATTGGTTTCTAAAAAATGCTTCATCCTCGGCATAATGTAAATAGGAATATTTTTAAGGTTCATTACTTCTAAACCAAAATTAATGATTCCCATATAGTGTCCAATATGAGCGTGGGTAATAAATACACCTGCTAATGAACAGCCATAAGAGTCCAGCATATCAATCTGCTGTTTTACATCAGGAGTAACATCAAAAAGCCAGTATTTATTCATATTAGGATTAATCAATGCAAGACACGATGGGAACCTAATCAGAGATTTATTCTCCCGAGCAGGGATGCAGCAGGTTTCTCTACATCCAGCTTGAGGATATCCTCCATCTTGTGCTGTACCCAATATAGTTACTATCATAAATTTCTAATCTAACATCTCGTATACTGCATCAATTGCATCTTCAACACCACGAAAAGCATGTTGTTTAAGAATCATGTTCTCATCAACAGCAATCATGCAAGGTAAGCCTGTTGGTCTTATCCATTTTTTCATCTTTGCATCAGGGTCTGCAAGTATAATTATATTATCATGGGGATAATTCTGATGCCAAAAGTTGACAGTTTTAGGTCCTGCGGGGTCTTTATTCTCATCAAGATGAATAATATGCACCCAAAAAATCTCTTCTTTATCAATTAAATCTCTCAATCTTGAAAACTTATTTTTCCACCATTTTCTTTCTAAGGATTTATCGCTTTTATGTGATCTCCAAGCTGAAAGATCTTGACATGCTTGTGCCGTTGTTGCACCTAGCTCTAACAATATCGGCTTCCCTTTCATCGCTAGATCATATAAATCAAATTCTTCTCCAAATTGATCAACTCCCTTAAACCTAGGTACCACTGATCCCTCATTTGGGACACAATATTTCCCTCTATATAGTTGTGCACAAATAGAACTCTCTGGACACGAAGAATTAGTCTCACATTCACACCCATTCGCTCTAGGGCATTCTCCAAACCCTGGATTGTTGATCGAATCTTTGTTCGGATTAAATGGCCATCCTCCTTTATATATTGTTTTTTTAGATATATTTACATGAGAGTTATTATCTGATTGACAGCCCACAAATAGACAAAGCATAATTATTATTAAAATATTATTTACTTTCATATTGTATCTCCAAAATTTTTAATGCTTCAATATAGGAGTTTTTACCTAATCCATAAACTTGAGCTTCACAAACATCTTTTAGTACTGATATCTTTCTGAAGTCCTCTCTATCCATTATATCAGATAGATGTACTTCAACTGATAATGCTTTAACGGAAGAGAGTGCATCTCTAATAGCATACGAATAATGAGAATATGCCCCTGCATTAATAATAATACCATCTGTCCAATGCCTTTCATCATGAATGGAATCAATCAATGCGCCTTCATGGTTTGATTGATAAAATTTAAATTTATGACTTTCTCCTTTGGTTGATGTCTCAAGCCATATCATCAATTCATCCAAAGTATTGTCACCATATATACTAACCTCACGCTCACCTAATAAATTAAGATTGGGACCATTGATTACTAGAATATTCATAATATTAAAATTGACTCATTAATTATATCATTAGAAATGTTATTAGAAATATACGAACTCCCAATTTCATTTAATAAAATGAAATTATTTTTTCCATTAACTCTTTTTTTATCTCTATCTATTTGATGAATTATTAAGTCCTTATCAAAGTTTACATTTGGAAGTGTTAAATTTTTAATTAACTCTATTGATTCTTGATAACTAGAGTCTGTTAAATTCCCTTTGATCTTTGATATATAGCATGCAGCAATCATTCCATATCCAATGGCTTCACCATGCCTAAGATTATATATTATTTCTATAGCATGTCCAATAGTATGCCCAAAATTTAATTTTTGTCTTTCATTATTATCTCGCTCATCCTGTTCTATAATTTTAGCCTTAATTTTACAACACCTATCGATGAGAGGTAATAGATTTATCATATTTTTAAATTCATTAATATTATCTACGATGTATTTAAAAAGATTAGAATCAATAGCTAAGCTATATTTAATAGCTTCAAAAAGGGCAGAATTAATTTCAACTTTATTAATGGAGCGAAGAATAAGTGGATCAACAATTACCATCTTGGGATGATAAAAAGAACCAATAAGATTTTTTCCATTAGCTGTATCAATAGCAGTTTTCCCACCTATTGATGAATCAATCATCGCTAAAAGAGTGCTTGGAATTTGTATATAATCTATACCACGATAAAACGTTGATGCTACAAAGCCCACTACATCACCAATACTGCCACCACCAACAGCTATCAACATTGTTGATTTATCACAATTATATTCTAGTAACTTACTTATAATATAATTATACATATCAAAGGATTTCTTATTAGAGGATAAATCCATAGGAAGTAAATATGGCTTACTAGTATTTGGGAATGAATTAATAATATTATTAATTATTAAAGGGTCTATATTTTGATCGTATATAATAACATATGAGCGTTGACTATCTGAATATATTAGATCAAAGGTATTTAATAAAATATTCTCCCCTAACTGAACGATATATTCAATTGGATTTTGATCAATTGTAATATTTATTTTATTCATTAATCTTGCCAATAATACTTTGAGTAATACGATTAATTTTAATAGTATCTGTATCTATTCTAAAATTAGAGAAACTACTAAAATAAGACCTTCTTGCTTTATATAAATCCTCTAATCTTCCTATTAAATTATTTGTATTATACAATAAAGGTCTTCTTGTCTTGTCTTTGCGGTTCCTCCTTGCAATTTCTGCTGTTGAACACCGAAGCCAGATTCTATTTTCATACAAAGAAATGATATCTCTATTAATATTATTTGCAGCCCCTCCTCCCAAAGTTAACACATGATGATCATTCATATTAATTTGCTTAAGATGCTCATTCTCAATATTTCTAAATTGTTTTTCTCCTAGCCTGATAAATATATTGAAAATATTATCACCATAAGTATCTTCAATTTTTTTATCAAGGTCAATATAAGTCAAGGATAATTCATCAGATATCATTCGTCCAATTGTTGTCTTTCCAACTAATGGCATCCCAAATAAAACGATATTCATACTAATACTTAGCCGTCTGCTTTATATGGCTCTTAAGCTGACGCACAGAATCACCTCCAAACTTAGATAGTATTGAATCTGCTATAACAATACAAAGAAGATTTTCCGCTATGATTGATGCCGCGGGGACAGCGCATGAATCTGTCCTTTCTTTATGTGCTTTTTTATTTTCTAAACTTTGAATATCAACACTATTAAGAGGTTTTGTAAGTGTTGGGATGGGCTTCATTGATAATTTGATATTGATTGGCTGAGTATTACTCATCCCTCCTTCAATCCCACCTGCATTATTTGATTTTCTATCAATTATGGAGTTCTCTATATGAATTTCATCATGCATTTTACTGCCTACCATTGAGGCTCCTGAAAAACCCGCCCCAAATTCAATACCTTTAAATGCATTAATTGACATTAGTGACTCTGAAATCTTTGATTGTAATTTTTTATCCCATTGAGTATAACTCCCTAATCCAAAAGGAAGCCCTACACACATAATCTCTATTACCCCGCCTACTGAATCACCCTTCTTCTGAGCTTTATTTATGGCATCAATCATATCTTCAGATACATCCTTATCTTGACATCTAACTTCAGAAAGATCAATCATATTACTAGCTTTGTTACAGGTTTGAGATAAATCAAATTGACTTTTATCCTTTATATCTAATATTTGTATTACCCTACTACATAAATATATATCTAGTTCTTCTAAGAGTTTGCGACAAATACTTGAAAGAGCAACTCGCATTGCTGTTTCTCTTGCGGATGACCTCTCTATAACATTTCTTATATCATCAAAACCAAACTTTTTTATACCTGCAAGATCTGCATGTCCTGGCCTTGGTAGAGTAATTTTATCGGAAAAATTATTTTTTTCAATAGACATTATTTCTGACCAATTTTTATAATCTAAATTTTCAATTATGATACCAATGGGGCCACCTAACGTCTCTCCTTGTCTAACACCACAATATATTTGAGGATAATCTGATTCGATCTTCATTCTCCCACCACGACCATGCCCTTTTTGACGCCGTTTCATCTGAGTTAAAATGTAACTTTCAGATATTTGAAGGCTAGCTGGAATTCCATCAATAATACCAAGTAGTCCCTTCCCATGAGACTCCCCAGCGGTAAGATATCTTAATTTTTCTAGCATTTAATTTTTCCTAAGATGTATCTCTTTAAATCATCATAATCTACATCGTTTAATATATTTTTATTCATCCATATTTCATTAGATTTAATAGCTTGATAGATAAACATATCAACCCCATCAACAAAAAATTCTGAATTAATTTGACTATTAATAGGATGGTAGTTAATATCTATAATCGTATGAAATGTATTAACATCTGGGAGTAATCTTTTTAAGATAAATCTATAATCAATGCCTGCCGGAAGACAATTAATAATCATATTGATATCTAGATTAATATCTTTAGTATTTTTATCAAAAGTTTTAATATGAGTCATTGACAAATCATTTAGTAATTGATTTGAATTATTAAAATTTCTATTAAAAATTGAGAAGTTAGCATTATGACTTTGAAGATAAGTTAATATTGCTCTAGAAGATCCCCCTGCACCAAGAACAAGTATGTTCTTAGAGATTAAGTTAATTTTATTAATTTCAATTAATTTCTGAAATCCAAATAAATCAGTATTATATCCTTTGATATAATTATTTTTTATAGATATACAATTTACTGCTCCAAGTTTAATAGATATATCATCTAACTCATTAATATAACTAATAATTTCTTGTTTAAATGGCATTGTTATATTAGCTCCATCTAAATTATTATTTTTAATCTTACTAACAATAATATCAACACTATTATCAGGAATCTTAATATAATTATAGGTATGATTCAGGTTTAAATTTTTATAAACCCAACGATGGAGAAGCGGACTAAGAGAATATTCTACTTGCGAACCAATAACAGAAAATTTCATATTAATCTAAAACCTCTTTTATCATTAATTCAAAGGATGGGAAAGATATATTAATACATTTATCGTAATACACTTTATTCTTTGATAATATCTGAGCAATAGATAGCATCATAGCTAGCCTATGATCACCTCTACAATCTATTTTATTTGTATTATACAATTTATTTTTCCCATTAATCTTATATCCATCTTCTTTATATATGTCTATATCAACCCCCATCTTAGATAATATTTGGATAACCATTCTATATCGATCCGACTCTTTATACTTTAATTCGCCAAGCCCCTCTATAATACTAATACCATTAACATGTGAACATAAGAGTGCTAAAATTGGAATTTCATCGATCATTGAAGGTATGGCAGATGGCGACACTACACAAGGTGACAATATTTTATCTCCAATAACTGTAATAGTTCCTATTAACTCATTGAATTCCATCCTTAAATCACTAATAACTATATTTGCTCCCATACTCTTTAACGTTTCTACAAACCCCATTCGATGTTTATTTAAAATTAAATTTTTAATAATAAGCTTAGAACCTTCTAAAAGGCATGCCAATGCTATAAAAAAGGAAGCAGATGAAATATCCCCAGGGACATCCATAGTGAATGCATTAATTTTAATCTTATTAGGATCAATTTTTATATAATCATCATTAGAAATCAGACCTTCACTAGATACATAACTAATCATTTTCTCTAAATGATCCCTCGTATTAATATAGCCTCTAATCCTAGAGGGTTCTTGGGCTCCTAATGCAGCAAAGATTATACAGGATTTAACCTGTGCACTAGGAATAGGGATGTAATAATCTATTTTTTTTAGTTTAGAACTTTTAATATCAATTGGAATCTTTTCATTATTAGATACAATATTAGCTCCCATCTCTTTTAGGGGATTTATAACTCTTCCCATAGGCCTTTTAGATAAAGATTGATCACCATGTAAACTAGCTGAGATATTTTCCCCTGATAAAAGACCTAAAAGTAATCTGGCGGTAGTTCCAGAGTTCTTACAATCTAATACATTATCTGGATTGCAAGAAAAGCCTCCTTTTACTACAATTTTATTCTCTATTTGTTGGATATTTACTCCGCATAGCTTTAAACAATTTATTGTAGTTAGTATGTCCTCTGAATTCGGAATATTATATATAGTAGATTCCCCACGTGCGATTGCACCTAACATGATAGCACGATGAGATACAGATTTATCTCCAGGAATAGATAGTGTACCACTAATCTTCATGATAAAAAGTTTTTTATAATTTTAATTCCATTATCTGTCAATATAGATTCAGGATGGAATTGAAATCCATAAAGTTCATAATCTATATGTTTTATACCCATAACTAACCCCGTAGATGTCTCTGCAATAATACTAAACTCATCACTCAAGGAATTTCTATCAATTATTAATGAATGATACCTTGTTGCAGTGAATGGAGATGGAATCCCTTTAAATATATCATGGTTATCATGATATATATTTGATGTTTTTCCATGGAAAACATCATCAGCATTAACTATTCTAGCTTCAAATGCACACCCTATTGCCTGATGCCCTAAACATATCCCCATAATTGGAAAGTGCCCTTTTAATGTTTGAATAATTTCAACCGATATACCAGCATTTTTAGGATGCCCTGGCCCTGGAGATATTATTATATGGTCAGGTTTCATTTTAATAATTTGATGAACACTAATATCATTATTTTTATAAACAATAATATCTGAATCTATTTCACCAATATATTGAACTAGATTATATGTAAAAGAATCATAGTTATCAATGATAATATTCATAAAGTAAAGGGTGTTTTATTAAAGCAATAAATTAACTAAGTTTTATATCATAATACACAAATTTGTAAATGCAGAATCTTTTAATTGTAATCTTTATAATTCTATCATCAATTAGTTCAATGGAACGAGGATGGATACACCCTGAAACAGGATGGCAAGTATATTCCGGAGTGAATATGTGTTTATTCCTAATGGAGGAAACTTTCATTGATAATGAAATAGCTAATGTAAATCAAAGTGATGCTATAGGAATTTTTTATAATGATCAATGCATTGGGTGGGCATACTATAATACGCCAATGACAATAATTCCAACTATTGGGGATGATGGTGAAAATCCACAGTTCCCTAGCAATGGAGATGAAATAGAGTTTTACATATATGATAAGTCTCATGATCAAATATTATTTTTACAATCATTATCTGAAATGCCTAATTGGACTAATTGGGGTTCATACACAATTTCAACATTATATGGATGCACACTCAATCTACCAATACAAATAGATGGAAATTGTCCAGACACATGTCATGCTGATTTGAACAATGATATGATAATTGATATCCTTGATATAATATCTATGATTGATATTATACTATCATACAATCAGTATGAATATGTCAATTGTGGAGATATTGATGCTGATAATCAAATCAATATTCAAGATATTTTAATTCTTATTGATTTGATTGTAGATAATCAATAATATTCTCATCTTTTTTTAACTTGATTATATTAGATGGAAATTGAATTGAAAAATTGTTTCCATATAATCCAATATAAGATAGCATCTTTAACTTTTTAATTTCTATAGGGATATCTCCTGACAATTGATTGTTTTGTAAAAATAAAAATTCTAAGTTCAATAAATCCCCTATACTAGCAGGAATTCCTCCAGATAATTTATTATTAAAAATTCTAAGTGAATTCAATTTGACAAGAGAGCCAATCCAAATAGGAATTACCCCAGAGAGTTGATTCGATGACAAATCTAGTTTAAATAAATTAACTAATTTCTGAATTTCTAATGGGATATGACCTGATAAATTGTTCTTAAATAAATATAAATATTCTAAATCTTTAAGATTCCCTATTTCTGTGGGGATGCTACCAGTAAGTCTGTTACTAGATAAAAATAACCTATGCAAATTAACTAGATTACCTATTTCCTTAGGAATTTTACCAGTAAGTTGATTATCCTGTAAATATAAAAAAGTTAACTTTTTTAATTTTCCAATACTAGAAGGGATATTGCCTGAAAGCTGATTATTCGATAAATCAATGCTGTGTAAGTTGGATAAGCTTCCTATCTCAGATGGTATTTCTCCAATCAAACCACTACCTGACAAATTTAATTTAAATGTGGTTTGCACATTATAGCATTGATTCCACAATTTCACCTCAACATCTTCTAAACAGCAATATGCTAAAGAAAAAGAATATATAACTGAAATTAATATTTTGGGAATTTTTGTAATGATCAATGGAATAAGATAAAATATACTAGCTTGGTTACATCAAGGACATTTAAATCCTCAGAATAATTAAAATCTAATGCCCATAAAATTGTTTCTTCCAGTTCGCAGCTATTAAGAATACAATTAATCAAATACATAACATCAAGAATATCAGTAGAGCTATCAATATTTGCATCCCCTTTTAACCCAACAAATCCAAGATCTTCTACAATTTTATATATTTTATTAGCTTCAAAAGGACCGTGATAAATACTAACTTTTTGCTGGTTATTTATTTCATCTTTGCTTGGCCATCTAACAGTAATAGTTTCAATTTCTGTGAATAAACCTAAACCATAATGGAGTTCAAGAGCATCCATACTCCCATGACCTTTACCCGCAATAATTTCTCTAGTTTGAATTGTTCCATCAAGCATCTGAATAATAATCCTAGCGCCTATTGCAGATTTATTAGACTTACTATTCCAACCACCATTTGTAATTTGGTTATTAGATCCTTCTAAATTTATTTTAATCCAATTATTAAACTGAGTTGTTGAATCAGGAGTGATATTTTTATACATCAAACTTGAATATTTAGGACCAGGAGGTGGATTAATCATCTCAAGTCCAGGAGTAAAGCCATCCAACCACCCATCATTATTATAATCACCAGCTATGATATCTTGTGTTGCTGTTAAGAATTGCGGGCTGTATTCATTGTTCCATTCAGTAAAGCCATTATTCATAAATAAATCATCATTAGTTCTAATATTGCCCGCCCATAAATCAAACTTTCCATCATTATTATAATCACCCCAGCCGGCACCATTGCTTAGAGAATCAGAGTACACATTATAAATATCCGTCACATCTATAAAATGATTAAGGTCATTTCTAAAGAGTCGATTAATACCCCAATTTGAAAGATATAAATCTAAATCATTATCATTGTCATAGTCTCCCCAAGCTGCTCCATATCCCATGCTACCAAGGCCTTCAAATGAATCGTCATGAACATTATTAGCAATTGCAACCTCAATAAACTGAGGGTTTGGATTTGGATTGTAAATGACATTATCATACTCTCCCGTCAAAGTCTGATTTTCAAATAACCAATTAATTCCATACTTCCTAGGTATATATACATCTTGATCTCCATCATTATCATAGTCCGCTATTGCTAGTGTTCTTGAACTACTTCCATCAGTCTGAGCATAGCTGTAGATTTCTTCAAGAATAATATTACCTTCTCCATCGAAACCATTATTTCTAAAGAAATAAAATTGCTCATCACCTTCTTTTTCAATGGCTACGATATCTAAATCTCCATCTAAATCTACATCAATGAGACCTTGACTATGTAAAAATGGAAGAGTCTCTTCACTTAAATATTGTATCGTTGAAAATTGATGACACCCCAAATTCATTAATAAATGATGTGGCATCCGTTGGTTTGGGCTAATATGTCCCTCAAAAAGTAAAGAATCAATTGGATCATATTCTTGAAATCTCCACTTAAGAATGTCAGGATACCCATTGTTATCGATATCACCAGAAACCATCGCTCGACTTCCCTGAGTATCAATTAAATACTCATCTGTAATATCTACATAGATTCCATTGTCATTTTTAAAGTAGTATGAACTACTATATCCATAGCTCAAGTCTAGGTCGCCATCTAAATCAAAATCTATTAGTACTCCACCCTTAGCCTTAATCTTTCTATAATCAGAGTTCTCAGAATGAATATATGCACTATACAAACCACTTGACATATCTTGAGGTTCACCTTCTTCAAAAAAATCAGGTCGATTGCTATTTACAACTATAAAGTATGCTTCTGATGCTACTAAGAGTAACGTCCCGCAAGAAACTCCAATAAAAAGTAATATGGAATAATATGTTCTCATAGAATCAAATCTATTATTTTTTTAGAGTATATCAAATAGTATAGATTTTTCATTATGTTACAACTGAAAATGAATTCGCTTAGGGATGCTATACTTAGGGAGCTTATCGATACACCATTTTTTTATATCTTCTTCTGTTATTTCTTGATTTAAAATTATATTAGCTTCAACCGCCTGCCCCCATTTCTTGCTCTTATAAATTTTTATATGAACATGATCTACTGCACTATGTTTTAATAGTATGTTTCTAATTTGTACTAAACTAATATTCTCTCCACCACTAATAACTGATTTATCTCTACCATGGATATATATGAAACCATCTTTAAGCTGACCTTTATCCGATGTAATAATCGTGGAACCACAAACTTCTCCTTTAAAATACTTCCTCATATTCATTGGAGATTTGATGGCTATATATCCATTATCTTGAGATATGTTAACTCCTTTAAATGCTTTTCCACCAGATTGAATTTTATCAGGATACTCATGAAGCCAGAATCCTGAAATTCCTGAAGATGTTTCTGTCATCCCATAGGATATAAATATATTTAATTGCAAATCAAGACATTTTGATAATAACTCCTTGTCTCCTGGTTCACCTCCAAGCACTATTGCCCTAAATGATTTTAAAGACTGCAAATACTTTTCCTTATCAATAATTCTATTAAGTATAGATGGGACTAAAGAAACTAGCGTCCCTTTATTTATTAAATTTATATCTCTATAAGATTCAAGAATCTGGACCTTGAATCTATAGTAGATAGCTCTATAAATAATTGATAGTCCTGAAATATGGTGTGGTGGCAAACACAAAATATAATTATCATTATTTATGAATTTCAGCTCATTATGCCAAGCCTTAGAGCTCATTTTAAAATTTTCTTTAGTAAGACATACTGCTTGAGGATAACCTGAGGTCCCTGATGTGAATAAAATAGACTCATAATCCATTTTCTCATCTAAATCAGTTGGGATACCACAGCCCCTAGAAGAATTTAGAATCTCTTCAAAATAGTATATTATAGAATTAGAATTCATATAATCTTTTTTGCTCCAACAAGAAATAATATGTTTAATACTATATTTTTTAGTTACCTGTTCGATATCAACTCTAGACCAAGAGTCATTATACATTACTGGGATTTTGTTTGTTTTAATTGATGCGATATAAAGTAAAATTTTATCTAGAGGCGACTCCACAAAAATTCCAATGTATCTACTAGGAATTTCTCTTAAGAATGATGATAAAGAATTAATTTCATGGACAATATGATTGAGATTATAATTTTTCTTATAATATATAAAAGGGAACTCAGGTTCTATATCGCTCCACTCTAAAAGGCTATCATAGATTGATTTCATTAACTCCAATTCCTGGTTTATTATCCAAAGCTATTGTACCATCTATTAAATTTGGGAAAGCACATAAATCTGATTCGAAAAATACATTGGTTGCAATACCACTTGGATCTTTAATATCCAAAGCAGAACAAAGATGCATATAATACAATCTACCTATATTTGATTCAAGCAATGAACTCATATTATACCTAACTGATTCAGCCTTAGCCATTGTAATAATTTCCTTTATATCATTGTATCCACCAATAATCATTGGTTTAAGTATAAAGATAGTTGCTGCTTGCTGATCTAATATTTTATAGGCAGAATCAATATCTGTCAACATCTCATCTGCTGCAATTGGTATATCGGTGTGCAAACTTAATTCATGCATATCTTCGAAATTGTCCGCAGGCAATGGCTGTTCTAAATAATCAATATTACGACCTTCGAGCATCTTGCAAAAACGAATTGCTCTTGTTAAATCATAGGAGCCATTAAAATCTAATCTTAACTTTGCAATACCATTAAATTTCTCTAAAATTAAATCAATACGTTCTAGCTCATTAAAAATATTTTTATCTTTAATCTTTACTTTCAAAATCATACCATCAAATGGCTTGCTATTGAATGTATCATATAAGCTACATTTTATCTCAGAAGAAGCATTAGCATTTAAATATTTATTTAAAGGTAAATTATCTTTTTTTGACATTAAATCAAAAACTGCTGATTCTATACAACATTGAACAGATGGCTGTGATTCGCCATGAACTTTTGCAAGTTCTAAAATTTCTTCTAAATCAATATGCTCTATATTCTCCATAGATAATCGAAATCCCTCTAAGCCATAACCTGCTTGAGAATGTGTCTCACTGCTAAATTGATCTAATGGGCTGGCATCACCATAGCCAACACTATCCCCTGAAGATAATTTTAAAATCCATCCTTTGCGAGAGTTAATAGAAAATTTTGAATTAACATAGAAATCTTTAAAATTGATTTCATATGCATTAATTTCTACTTTATCAATAATCATAATATTATGCTTGCAACAAGCAATCCTGAGTACAATGTGATAAATAAAATGACTCTACTAAATACAGAGTTAAGCTCTGCTCCTGATAATTTATATATGTTCAACGAAATGATTACAGCTAGAGGAAGAGTTAATATTACTAATAAATAAAATATTCTACTATTTATTGCAGATAAATGAAATACTAAATAATAATTTAAAAAATATGAAGTCAATATAAGTATGACAAACCATATCATGACAAACCTTTCTCCAAATCTAACAGCAATAGTTCTTTTCCCTGCTTTTTTATCTGTCTCTATATCTCGTAAATTATTAATGCATAGTATCAATACAGATAGACATCCAGCTATAATCCCTAAAATCAATGCTTCATAGGATACTAGCTCAGTTTGAAGAAAATATGTACCACAAACTGCAATAGGGCCAAAAAAACAAAAAACAAATAGGTCCCCCCAGCCATTATATCCTAATGGATAGGGACCAGCAGTATAAGCATATCCTGATACTATAGATAATAGCCCTATAGAGAGTATGGGAATCCCTCCTTTAAGAATTAATGGTAAGCCAAATAAAACTGCAAATGAAAATGCTACTGCGGTTAAAATCTTCATACTCTTAATAGAAATCAACCTTGCCTGTACAGCTCTTACTGGTCCCAATCTCTGATCATTATCAGCGCCTTTGATAAAATCATAGACATCATTAGCAAAATTGGTGCCAATCTGTATGAATACAGCGGATAGGAGGGTGAACAATAAAAGATAATTATGAAATAATCCATGCTTATAAGCTAAGGATGAGCCAATCATTACAGGGAATATTGCTACTATCAAAGTTTTTGGCCTAGTTGCAATAAATATTGATTTAACTAATTTAATAATCAAGGCAAGCGAGGAAATTTTTTGAAATTTGGCTTTCTTTTTTCTTTAAATGCATCACGTCCCTCTTGAGCTTCCTCCGTCATATAAAACATTAACGTTGCATCACCTGCTAATTGTTGTAATCCAGACTGTCCATCACAATCGGCATTCATTGCTGCTTTTAAAACACGTATTGCCATCGGAGATTTTTCAAGGATTTCCTGACACCATTTGATAGTTTCATTTTCTAAATTATCATAGCTAACAACTTCATTAATTAAGCCCCATTCCAGTGCTCTCTCTGCATTGTAAAAACGACACAAAAACCATATTTCACGCGCTCTTTTTTGTCCAATGACTCGAGCTAAATAAGAAGCTCCCCAGCCACCATCAAAAGAACCTACTTTGGGACCTGTTTGTCCAAACTTTGCATTGTCAGCAGCGATTGTTAAATCACATATTAAATGAAGAACATGGCCACCACCAACGGCGTAACCGGCTACCATTGCAATAACAGGTTTTGGAATCGTTCTAATTTGCCTTTGGACATCAAGAATATTTAATCTTGGAACGCCATCATCACCAATATAGCCAGCATCACCTCTAATTTTTTGATCCCCTCCTGAACAGAATGCATGCTCTCCTTCACCAGTTAAAATTATAACCCCTATATTCTGATCATCACGAGCTAGACTAAATGCTTCCTTTAACTCAAAAACCGTTTGTGGTCTAAATGCATTCCTTACTTCTGGTCTATTGATTGTAATTTTTGCAATACCTTCAGCATCATCTAGACCTCTTTCGTATTTTATATCTTTAAATATTTGTATATCTTCCCATAAAGGTGCCATGAATTCTCCTATTATTAGAATTTATTCAATCCTAAATTACAATAAGTTAATAAAATTTAATTCCAATTAAATTGGGGATTTTATATTGAATAAAAACATTACTATACATCCACTAATATCAAAAATTAAGAAAGAAATTGTTGAGAACAGAAGATATTTTCATAAATATCCTGAACTTAGTTTTGAAGAATATAATACCTCTAAAGTTATTAAGCAGAAATTAATAGATATAGGCATTGAGGTGAAATCTGGAATTGCCAAAACAGGATTAGTAGGCACAATTAAAGGTAAAGAAGCAGGGAAAACAATAGCACTAAGAGCTGATATGGATGCACTCCCAATAGAAGAAACATCAGATATTGTATACAAATCAAAAAATAAGGGTGTTATGCATGCATGTGGACATGATGGTCACATAGCAACACTTATAGGTGCGGCTAAAGCAATTTACAGTCAACGTGGTAAAATGAATGGTACTGTTAAATTAATTTTTCAACCAGCAGAAGAAGGGTTTGCAGGCGCAAAACATATGATAGATGAAGGTGTTTTAAATGGAGTTGATGAAATATATGGAATGCATCTATGGAACTATCAAAAAATTGGTGAAATTGGAGTTAAAGAAGGACCAGTTATGGCTGCGGCTGATATGTTTGAAATTACCATTACTGGTAAAGGAGGACATGGCGCAACACCACATGGTACAGTAGATGCAATAGTTGTAACATCATATCTTATTAACGCACTACAAACTATTGTAAGTAGAAACACAAATCCTCTGGAAAGTACAGTTGTAACGGTGGGAACAATTAATGGGGGCTATAATTTTAATATCATTGCAGATAAAGTAATCTTAAAAGGAACTACAAGATCTTATACTTATAAAAATCGAACACTAATAAAATCACAAATGAAAAAAATAATTGCTGGAGTAGAAAAAATGTTTGGTGCTAAAATAACATTAAACTATAAAGATGGATACCCCCCAACTATAAATGATAAAAAATGCTCTCAATTTGTTATAAAAGCTGCATCTAAAGTAATTAAACAAAAAAGTTTTGCACCTTATCTATCAATGGGCGGCGAAGATTTTAGTTATTACTTAGAAAAAATACCTGGATGTTTTTTCTTTGTTGGTTCCTGCCCAAAAGATCAAAAACCCTTATCTACACCACATCACTGCTCACATTTTAATATAGATGAAGATGCATTGTTTATTGGTGCAAGTACCTTTGTGAAAATTATTGAGAATAGATTAATGGTATAAATAAATGCTCATTATTATAATTCTAATAACTCAAATTTTTGCATTTGATACTGTGAAAAATATAGATATAGAAAAGTTTATGGGTACATGGTATGTAATCTCTGCAATACCAACCTTTGCTGAAAAAGGGTGTACAGATGCCTATGATATATATACACTTAATAAGGATAGCACCATTACAATAGAATATCATGCACTAAAAAATGATACTCCATTTAATATTATTCAAGAGGGAGACATTATAGATAATATTAATAATAGTAAATGGAAGGTAAGTTTCATTGACCCTTGGATCCCATTTTATACAGCACCTTATGAAGTTATAATTTTAGATAAGAAAGACTACAAATATGTAGTAGTTGGATCAACAAATAACTATGGATGGATTATGTCAAGGAATCAAACAATGAATGATTCAATATATAATGATATATTAAAGCAACTTAAATCTAAGTTTAGATATGATATAAATAAATTCAAGATGGTTCAACATAAGAATGGGAAAAATATTAATTAATTGTTAATTGTCTATAACATAAATAAATTAGCTCCCTATTTAAGGAAAAACATTAAATGAATAAGAAAAAGAAAAACGCAAATAAAAAACATAGAAAAAATAAAGAACGAATGAGGTTGCTTCGATTAACTTCTTTATCAAAAGCAAAGAAAAAAGTTGTTAAAAAACAACCTTTAAAAGCGGAAACTAGTCCAGAGATAGTAGAGAAAGATACTGCTGTTAAGAAAACTGCTGCTAAAAAAACTACTACTAAAAAAACAGCTGCTAAAAAAACTACTGCTAAAAAAACTACTGCTAAAAAAACAGCTGCTAAAAAAACTACTGCTAAAAAAACAGCTGCTAAAAAA
>CAZKFO010000022.1:0-19011 GCA_964552145.1 uncultured bacterium
TTTTGTCAACCTCTCAAATAGAGGATATTATAATAACTTAACCTTTCACAGAGTTATTGATGATTTTATGATTCAGGGTGGCTGTCCAATTGGAACGGGAACAGGTGGCCCTGGATATCAATTTTCAGATGAGTTTGATCCAAGTCTTAAGCATGATAGACCAGGAATTTTATCAATGGCAAATTCTGGACCGGGCACAAATGGAAGTCAATTTTTTATTACTCATCTTGAAACTCCATGGCTTAATAATAATCATACCGTATTTGGGTGTGTGAGTGATGATAGCAGTCAAGAGGTTGTTAATCAGATTGCGATGGGAGATAAAATAAACTCAATAACCATTGAAGGTGAGCTCTCACCAAACGCTGATATAGATAAGCAAATTGAGCAGTGGAATATTGCTTTAGATCAGATACTCATTGATTAAAAATACATCTCAAGCTGATATTTTCATTACACATGATTTAGGGGACAAGAAGCAAGTTCCATTTTTGTTTTTACATGGATTTACTGGTTCTGTAGAGTCTTGGTCTCATATCATTAGTAAACTAGATTATCCATATATTCTTATTGATTTACCTGGTCATGGTAAAAGCAAATTCTATAATTCATTAGAATATACATTCAGCGACTGGACATCTGATCTAAAACATATTTTAGATAAAATAGATGTACACGCTATTAAGCTATGCGGTTACTCTATGGGAGGAAGACTAGCTGCTGCTTTCACACAAGCATACCCTAATGTTGTTAAAGAAATATTTATAGAAAGCTCACATATGGGAATTGAGAATGATGAAGATAGAAAAAAACGTTTATCTGATGATATTGATTTGTCAAATAAAATTAGAAATGAATTCAGTCAATTTTTATCCGATTGGTCAGATATAGACATGTTTCAAATGCAGAAGGTGAGAAATATCAAGGCTTGGAAATCACAGGAACTTATTCGATTATCACAAGATTCAGATCAATTAGCTAAGGCACTAGATTCATTTAGTTTAGGTAGGATGCCGGTATATCACCAGTTTATTTCCAACTCCGATATCCGCGATATCCGTATTCATTATATTAATGGAATTGAGGATTCTAAGTATTTAGAGTATTCAAAATCCCTATGTGAATTAAATAATAGTATAGTACATCATGTTATTGATGATGCATCACATAACGTTCATTTGGAAAATGAGAAAGCCTATATAAATATTCTAAACGAATCAACTATCACATTTTAATAAAATTATTTATTGCATAAGAGCAATATAATTTTGAAATTAGGCAACTGATGATTCAAACTTAATTATAAATGAAAATTACATTAATACTTATATCATTCTTATTATTTGAAGGTTGCCGAGATAGCTCTGAGCTTAGCATGGAGCGAGGAGAATACTTCTATAGCGTTAATCGATACGAGGATGCGGTACTGGAGTATACAAAGGTTATCAATAAGTTTCCTTCTGATCTAAAGGGGTTTGATTCACATACGATTGCAATGGTTGCAAATGCACACCACAACCTATCTGTTATCATGTTTAAACGTGGATATGAGTCTACTGATAAAACAGAGAAATCACTATATCTTAAGAAGGCAGATGTAAATGCTAAGCATGCCTATGATTTGATTCCCAAAGACACATACAAGTCAACCTGGGATAAAATCCAAAAGTCTTTATCTTCTATAGATTCTTAATTACTGATCTTAACTTTTCTGCAAGATTATCTATCTGACTACCCGTTATTGTTAGAGCTGGTGCTATTCTAACTGTAGAGTGGTGTGTCTCTTTTGCGTATACTCCACTTTTTAAAAGCTCAACTGACACGGTATGTCCATCTAAATGTGGTTCATCAAACATTTCAAATGCGGTGAGAAGTCCCTTACCTCTAATTTCTTTAATTTTATCTGGGAATTCAGTTCGAATGCTTTCAAAGTAACCAAGAAGCTGTGCACCACGCTCTCGAGCATTTTTTGACAGGTCCATATCCACCATAGTTTTTATAGCATAGACTCCAACCACAGATGCAAGTGGATATCCTCCAAAGGTTGACCCTTCAGATCCGGGAGTAAGTGTATCTATAATATCTTTTCTTCCTGCAACAAATGATACAGGGAGAATTCCGCCCCCAGCAGCTTTTCCACATCCGATAATATCTGGCTTTACTCCAAATAGCTGATGGGCAAAATTCGCTCCGGTACGCCCAAAACCTGTTTGCACCTCATCCATAGCAAGTAATATGTTGTGTTTTTTACATAGCTCAGCTACCTGTGGCCAGTAATCATTATCAGGGACAATGACACCAGCCTCACCTTGGATGGGTTCTACTGAGTATGCTGCAATGTATTCACCCTTCTCTTCAAATAATTTTCTTAGAGCATCAATATCATTATATGGAACTAGCTCTATACCCGGCACGAAGGGACCAAAATTGGTTCTTGAATCAGGGTCATCCGACATAGATACTGCAGAGAGAGTTCTTCCGTGGAAGTTTCCTTTTGCTCCCACAATAATACATTTTTCATCTGGAATATTCTTAACTTCATACCCCCATCTTCTACAGAGCTTGAATGTCAACTCCCAGGATTCTACGCCAGATACTTTTGGGACTACCTTATCCATATCAGTAATCGCTGTCGCAGCCATTAGAAATGCACTCATGTATTTATGTCTTATAGATCTTGGAACGGTTGGTAGTTTCTCTTTATCCAGGTGATGTATAACAGCATTAACAATTTCTTCGTTGAGTTGCCCTTGGTTTACCGCTGAGTAGCAACACAATCCATCAATTAGTTCTTCTTCGACATATGCAGATACCGAATCATTTGATGGTTTCCTGCATATTAGGGTTGATGAGTCTTTAACGTGAGATACAACTACATCCTCCAGCGGCTTATAGTTCTGTCCGCCTTTACTTTTTTCTATGTTTTCATGATCTGCTGGTGATAGATCTCCAAGACGTATTCCATCTACTGTAAGATCATCACCATATCCAGTAATAATAGGGTTAGACATTTTTTCTCCGATTGATTAGTTCTGTTAGTTTAAATATTAATTCTAAGCTCTGTTTATTATTAAGACGAGGATCGCACGCTGTTTCATATCTTCTCAGAAGCGATTCATCATCAATGTTTTGTATTCCTCCCAGGCATTCTGTCACATCCTCACTGGTAAACTCAATATGAATTCCTCCAGCATGTGATTTGTGAGTTAAGTGTATTTTCATATATAGCTCTAATTCTTTAATGATGGTATCAAAGTGTCGTGTTTTATATCCATATTTATTTTTATATGTATTACCATGCATTGGATCACATAGCCAGATAGCATGTAAATTATTATCGTGAATCTTTTTAATTAATCCGGGTAGAGTATTTTCAATATTATCTACACCCAAACGTGATATTAGAATAATTTTCCCCTTTTCATTGTTAGGATTAATTTTTTTGATAATATCAACGAGCTCATCTTTATCTATGCTTGGTCCGATTTTAATTCCGATAGGGTTTTCAATTCCGGAAACAAATTCTACATGCGCTCCATTTATATCTCTAGTTCGATCTCCAATCCAAACCATATGCGCAGAGTGATCATAGTATTTTTTATCAACTGCATCATATCTTGTTAGGGCTTGCTCGTACTCTAGTAGCAGGCTTTCATGTGATGTGAAAAATTCATTTAGCTCTAGAGGGGGATTCTTCTTTGCTGATGTTCCTATTGTTTTAATGAATAATAGCGCCTTTTGAATTTCATTAATAATCTCATGATATTTTTTAGCCTGTTTAGAATCTTGAATAAAGCGTAGATCCCATTCATTGGCATTATATATATTAGTGTATCCCTCATTAATTATGGATCGTATCAGATTAAGGGTGTAGGATGAGTGATTGTATGCATCAAGCATCCTACTTGGATTTGGCTCTCTCGATTTCAGGGAAAGATCAAAGCTATTAACCGCATCTCCCTTATACGATGGATATGCTATATTATTTACTATTTCTATTGACTCTGTTCTAGGTTTTGCAAATTGACCAGCAATTCGTCCTATCCGAATAGTTTTTTTTGATGTTCCATATGACAGGACTACTGACATCTGTAATAGTATATTCAGTTTATTCTTAATTAGCTCAGAGTTAAAGTCTGCAAATGTTTCAGCGCAATCTCCACCCTGGATAATATAATCCTGATTATTATACGCATCTCTAAGCCTATCCTTTAGAAGTAATATCTCATTTTTAAATACCAGAGGCGGATTTTGTTTGATTATAGATGTTGTCTCATGAATTTGCTGATCATCACTCCAGCCGGGATGCTGTTCTATTGGACATTTTTGCCATGATTCAAGATTCCACTTACTGGTTTTCATATTCTTTCTTTGATAGTGTTTTGAGTTGTATCGCATGGATTTCATTGCTAATATATTTTTTTAAGCACTGATGGATTACTTTATGTCTATTTACAAGAGACATATTATTAAAGACATCTGAAATCACTAATATACTGAAATGATCCCCTGTTCCATTGGTATCCTTAACGTGAACTTGAGAATTGTCCACGGATTCCTGTATTTTTTCTTTTATTAGATTTACATCCATTTTTTTATTATTTTCTCTAAATTTATAAATTGAATTTATGATGGAACAATTATTAAGTACAAGCATAGTAAATTCTAGTCATGGTATTTTATGAAATTTAGTAAGATTTATATATTAGCATTGATTTTTATCTGTCCAATCTTTTCAGAGGATGAAATTCTTGTATCTAAGAATGACTTATATGAAATTGCAGAGTCATTAATAGAGAATGGTGATTACTATAATGCGGTTGCTATTCATCAGCAAATTCTAGATTATCAGATTAATACCTTTGGTCTTAATAATATAGAGGCAGCTAAGACTAGTGAGCTTATTGGAAAATTACTGGTTATGACCTCTAATTTTGAAGATGCTGAGCTTTATATAACACAATCGATTAAAATTCAATCAAATTTACTGCTACAACAACAGTTGGCAACCAAATCATCGCTTGAGCTATTAAAGGAAGTGTATAGCGTTAAAAATGACTCTATGGGCTACGAGTACATTGGAGATCAATTAAGAATTATATCAAAGGCTGATTCCCTTAACATGACTGATTTTTGGGCACCTATTACATATGGATTAAAGAATATTGATAATGTAAACCCAGATAATTTTGATGAGTTAGATGAACTATACTTTCAATCCAAAAACTTAATCGCCATCGCAGATTCATATTTTGAAGCTGATTTATATTTTGATGCGTTAATAAATCTGCTAAGAGCAATTTCAATTGATGAGCGCAATATATCAGTACCATTTTTAAAAGATTATTTATCTCAGTATGATGATAAGGTGCCCTATATGATTGGTACATTAATGGATTACTCCACGCAGGATTCAACCTATATATCACACAAAGATTTTCTAATGGGTATGATATATCTACATCAAGGAGATGTAGAGCTATCTAATCAGCGTATAGATAGCTATCTTCAAAATAATTTTAATGATTCTAGGCCGTATCAGATAAAGGGTGACTATTATATGTATCACCAAGATTATTTATCTGCGTTATTTAACTATAGAAAATCTGATCAAATTAAGGGAAGCAATTCATATTCACTATATAAGCAGTCACTATGTTTACTTGAGTTAGCAAAATATACTGAAGCCATAACTGTTCTTAATAAAGTAATCAAGATGGAGCCATATCATCAAGATGCTTATTACTTTAGAGGGTTAGCCTACACCCTAAAATTACAGTATAATAATGGAATTAAGGATTTTACGGATCATATACTTATCAATCCTGATAATTTAGAAACATATTATTATCTAGGTCTATGCTACTATAATATTCAGCAGTACCATCGAGCAAAAGAGGCGCTAGTGAGGTATATAAAATTTGATAATGAAAATCCAGATGCCCATTATTATCTAGGTCTTATATATGAAAATATTCTTGATATTGATAAGGCAATCAGTCATTTTTCAATTGCACGAAAATTTAATTCACAGTTTGATGAATCTAATTTAAGATTGGGAATGATACACTATAGTCTAAAAAAATATTCAAAGGCTATTGAGCCACTTAGAGATTATGTAATTAATCATCCAGATAGTCTTCATGTGTTGGACATATTTGCTCAGTCACTATATAACGAAAAGCGTTATCCTGAATCAATTGATGCATATACAAGATTATATGAGTCAGATCCATTCAATGCAGATTATTTAATAGCTATTTCCAATGCTCACATAGAGCTTGATGATATGACTAGCGCTAAAGATGTGCTAACCAAGGTAATTCTTCTAGGTAATGTTAACTCAGATATTGTTTTCACACTTGCTACAATTGAATCTGAGCTGAAAGATTACAATAATGCAATTACGCACTATCAGATGGCGATTCAGATGGGGACTCCAACACTGGAGATGTATTATAATTTAGCGATGTCATATGCAAACACAGGTAATTATATGCAAGCGCTAATCGCGTTTAAAAATGCGTATGAAAAAGATCCTAATGATTATGAGATAGTTTACCAGATTGCTGTGTGCTATAAGCAGATTGAAATGTATAAGGATGCACGTACATACCTAGATTTATTTATATCTGAATATCCTGATGATTATATCGCTCATTTTTTAATGGGAGAGCTTTATTTTCTTGATTCTAACTTTTTATCTGCAAAGAAATATTTTAAGAAATCATTATCACTGAATTCAAATGACTATACATCTTTATACTATCTAGGTATTTGTGATTTTGAGAATGAAGACTATATAAATGCAGCTAAATATTTTAAAAAATCAATTAAAATTGAACCAGATCACGCACCATCTCATTATCAGCTTGCTATTATATATGATATCCTTGGAAAAACACGTGAGGCTAAAAAACAAATGAATATTATATATATGCTAGATCAGGCTTTACATGATGATTTAAAAATAAAGTTAAAGCAAAACTAAAAAATTATTTTCATTCATTGTAAAATATTAATTAAATTTTCGCTCAATTTTTTTAAAGGTTTTTAGTGATGAGGTATCTTATTCCTCCAAGTGAGGGAAAGTCAAAAATAAAAGATTCTGATATAAAGTTTAAGGATACAAACTTTATTTTTGAGAAAGAAGTCAATCAGGTTGTCCGTCTTCTTGATTTATTAGGCGAAGAAGATTTGACGTCAATCTATGGTACCTCCGAAGAAAAATCTTTAGCATTTCATAGGCAGAATCAAGATATATTTAATAGTTATTGCTCTCCTGCAATTAATCGATATACGGGGGTTGTTTATCAACATTTAAATTGGGATTCATTTAATACTAACGAGCAGAAATTTATGGATAAGCATTTCTATATTTTTAGTGGTTTATTTGGGCTTGTTACTCCGCTAACACTAATTCCAAACTATAAGCTAAAAATGAATGTTCTATCCCTTGATTATCATTGGCGTGAGACCATTACCAATACTTTAAATGATGAGGATGTTGTAATTGATTTACTTCCTCAGGTCCATAGAAAAGCCTACGTACCAGGCGATAATATGATTAGAGTTGATTTTTTTGTAATTAAGAAAGGAAAGAAGGCATCTGCAGGGCATTTTGGAAAGGCAGTTAAAGGCCAGCTAATTAACTATATCGTTAAAAATAAGATTACTTCAACAGATGATTTTAATGATTTTAATTATGATGGATTTAAGTGGGATGGCGAAGTTTTTATAAAAGAAAATTAAATTATGATTAAGGTAAAGAATCTAACTAAAAAATATGGTAATTTTGAGGCAGTCAAGTCTATTAATTTCCAGATTAATGATGGTGAAATTTTAGGTTTCCTTGGTGCTAATGGTGCTGGGAAATCAACGACACTAAAGGTTATGACGGGCTATCTTAACCCAACGCACGGTAACGTTTATGTTAATGATATGAATATCATTGATAATACGATTGAGATTCAACGTTTAATAGGATATCTCCCTGAGCTTAATCCACTTTATACAGATATGATGGTATACGATCTATTAAAATTCACTGCTAGTATGCGTGAAATCTATGGAAATGATTTTTTAGATGCTTTAGATCGGGTAGTTGAACAGTGTACCTTACAAAGCGTAGTACATAAGAAAATCTCTGAATGTTCTAAGGGTTACAAACAACGTATTGGCCTGGCATCTGCGATGATCCACGACCCTAAGATTCTCATATTAGATGAACCAGTATCAGGTTTAGATCCTAATCAAATTGTAGAGATTCGACATCTTATTAAAGCTTTAGGTAAAGAAAAAATTGTTATTATGTCTAGCCATATTCTTCAAGAAATCCAAGCTACTGTTGATCGTATAATTATCATAAACGAAGGATCTATTGTCGCAGATGGTACTCCAGATAAATTAGTTAGTGGTGCGCAGGGCAACACTAAATTAGAGCTAGAAATTAGTGGTGCTGGAGTAAAAGATATTCGTTCAATGGCTACTGAGTTTGATTCATTAAATATACTAGATGTAAAAAGATCTGGGAAGGTAGTTAAAGCGATTGCAGAATATGATGCAAAGAATGATTTAAGAGAAAGTATTTTTTCATATGCAGTAAATAACAAATGGATTTTACTGAAGATGAATCCAATCTCAGAGGATTTAGAGGGCATTTTCAGAGAGCTAACATCGAGTGGCACCAATGAGTAATATTAAGAATATATTTTTAAGAGAGGTAAGATCATATTTTAATAGCCCCATGGCATATATATTCTTGGTTATATTTGTTGTTGTCAACTCATTCTTTTTTACCAATATATTTTTTAAAGTAAATCAATCAGATTTACGAACCTTATTTAATATTATACCTCTTGTTTATTTATTTTTTATTCCTGCTATTTGCATGAGCCTTATTGCTAAGGAAAAAAGTAATGGAACAATGGAGGTCATGAATACACTTCCAATTACTGATTTGGAATTAATTGTTGGAAAGTTTTTGTCTGCTTTATTCTTAATATTTATTGGATTGGTTTTTACTGCTGTTCAATTCTTCACCTTAGTTCAAACCGGTACAGATATAGATTATGGGGCAATATTTGCTGGTTATCTTGGTTTATTACTATTGGGAGCAGTCTATTCATCGATTGGTATTTTTTCCAGTAGTATATCTAGCGATCAGATTGTTGCTTTTATTATTGGTGTATTTATTGTATTGGTATTTTATCTGATGGATAAAACAATTTTGATGTTTACTCCATCATTTATGGCATCATACGTTCAATATTTATCAGTGGATTACCATTTAACTAATATTTCTAGAGGCGTAATTGACTCACGGAATATTATATATTTTTTCAGCTTAATTAGCTTTTTCTTATTTATGACAGTGAGAATATTAGAATCTCGGAAGTGGAAATAAATGCAGGTTAATAATAAACAATCATTTTATTTATACTCATTTATTGTTTTTGCAATTATTTTGGTAATTAACTTAATTGCTTTTAATAGACCTGCAAGAATTGATTTGACTGATAATCAGATTTTCACGCTATCAGAGTCTACTCAATCTGTAATTAAGAAGATTGATGATAACCTGGTGGTTTCTATTTATTTCTCAAATGATCTTCCTAGTGTTCTTAGTAATAATTCTAGATTCATTCAAGATATTTTAGAAGAGTATCAAGCACGATCGAATGGTAAAATTAGATTTGAATTCAAAGATCCAGACAATGATGAGGTTGCAAAGAAAGATGCTCAGGCATTAGGCATTCAACCAGTACAAGTTAATGTTTGGGAAAATGATAGAAGAGAAACAAGATTGATTTATTTAGCGCTAGCTCTTTCATACCAAGGGCGAACAGAAGCAATACCAGTAGTTCAGAATACGACTGGCTTGGAATATGATCTAACTAAAAAGATTAAGAAGCTAATGGATACGAATTTAACTTCTATTGGATTAGCTAAGTTTGCTGGAACTACACAGACCAATCAGGGCATCTCACAGCTTTTATCTGAGAGCTATCAGATACAAGATGTTAGCATGTCATCAATAGTATCAGATGATATAGGTGTTTTAATAGTTAATGGTGTTAGTGATTCATTAAGTGCAGATGAGCTTCAGAATTTAAGAGATTATATTAATCGTGGTGGAAATATTTTACTTTCTCAGAGCCGAGTTAATGTTGCCTTAAATCAGCAAATGGGCTTTTTTCAAGGAGTGAATATTGAATCTAATATATTTGATTTAATATCTGATTTTGGTGTTAGTATAGAGTCCAATTTAGTTCTTGATAAACAGAATGGACAGATAAATATTCCTCAACAGGTATCTATATTCCAAACATGGGCATCACATGATTATCCATTTTTCCCAACGGTTAATTCTTTTAATATGAATGAGGCGATAGTTAGCGGTCTCGAGAAAGTTCAGTTTCATTTTTGTAGTGAAATTGTAATTGATTCAATGGCTACGAATGTTGTTCCAATCATGACTAGCTCTAGAAATTCATCGGCAATGGAAGGATTTTATAATTTATTTCCTAATACTAAAAATTCTCCCAACCCTATGTTAAATAATTTAAATCAGGGGTCTAAGGTACTAGGGGTTATTATTGATAGTATGATGGGTGGACAGATTATTTTGATTTCTGAATCAAATATCTTTGCAGATCCAGCTGATCAGAGTCTTGCTAGGGTATTTGCACAGCGTCAGCCGGACAATTATACTTTTGTTGAGAATTCTATTGATTATCTTATGGGGGATGAGGAGTTAGTTTCATTGAGATCACGAGAAATCTTAGATAGACCTCTATCTGATGATTTAGATGATAATAGCAGGGCATGGTGGAAGTGGTTTAATATTATTATATCACCACTACTAATTATTATCATGGGGATTATAAGATTCCGAAATCAAAAAAAGAAATCTGATAACATAAGATCAATATATGGATAAGAAATTAATTATATCCGTTAGTGTATTAGTTATTTTAATAGGATTTTACTTTTATGATAGCTCTACGCAAAATAGCTATCAATCTGGATACTCTGACATATTTGATTTTGATCATTCTAAGCTTTCAAAAGTTCTTATTCTAAAAGATACAGATGGGATAGAAATTGAGTATGTTGATAGTGTATGGAATATTAATGGTCATGATTCACTAATTATTAAGCAGAGATCTATTGATACATTATTTGATAAAATTTTAAAAGTAAAGCGTAGCAGCATGTCAATTTCTGATAATCCACAAGATTTAAGTATCTATTCATTAGATGATAGTGAGCGTACTGATATAGTATTTTTAGATAAAAATGGAGATACTCTTGGGAAAGCCTCATTTGGAATTTCAGCTTCTAATTACTACTCTAACTACTATAAGCATCCAGAGCAACTCAGTATCTATAAGACTGATTCTAATATCCTGACATTTATTACCACAAATCCAAAGTATTGGGGAGAGGTTCCTAAACCCGAAGAAGCAAATCCTGCTGAATTACCAGCTATTGATATCCCCTCAGATTCCTTAAATTCTTTATAGAGTTTATATAGGAATAATCATGAATTTAAAATCACTTGCAATTGCTGCATTAACAGCAATATTTATATTTTATATTATATTTGAATCTGAAAATCAGAAAAGAATTAAGTATGAACAATTTTTGCTCACATCATATAAACAAATTCCAAATCATACAGAAGAAGAATTAGAAAATATTCCTAAGCCAGAACATCCACATATGGCAACATTTCAAAACCATTTTATGAGTCTTGATCCAAATCTTGGATATGTTCCTTCTGATCGTTTGCATAGGGCATTTATAGAAACTCGAGCGATGCAAAATAGTATAATTAATCGTGATATTAGCTGGGAAAATGTAGAGTCAAACATGGGAGGGCGTACACGAGCAATCATGTTTGATCCTAATGATAGTAGCAATAAAAAAGTATGGGCTGCTGGTGTTACGGGTGGACTATGGTATAATCTGGATATTTCAGATAGTGATAGTAGGTGGAGTCCAGTAAATGATTTTTGGGATAATTTAAGTGTATCAAGAATTATTTATGATCCACTTAATCCTGAGGTGTTTTATGTGTCCACTGGTGAGGCTAATACAGCGCTTATTACCTATAGAGAATCATCTTCTAGAGGAATCGGTATTTGGAGATCTTTAGATGCTGGTAATAGTTGGGAGCTTATAGAGTCAACGGATACATTTGAATATGTTACTGATATTGGGATTAAGATTGTTAATGGAGAATCTCATATTTATGCAGCTGTTGTCTCTGGAACTTATCAAGGTCAAGATCACACAAGCGCACCAAGCGATGGTTTATTCCGCTCAACTGATAATGGACTCACCTGGAATCAGGTTTTACCTAATATAACTTCATCCAATACTCCTTATTCTCCAGCTGATATTGAGATTACTTCATCAGGAAAGATATTTGTTGGTACAATGAAAAATTTAAATGGCGATGGAGGAGCAACAATCTTAAGCTCTAACACTGGGAATATTAATTCATGGGATATTAATGAGACTTATAAGAATATTATTGAGTCAAGTGGATCTAACAATATTCCTGGAAGAGTTGTATTAAGCTCATGCGAATCAAGTCCAGACGTTTTATATGCTACAATAGGTTCAGGATTTCTTAATAACATGGGTTTCAATTTATCCTATGGAAATTATATAATTAAATCATTAGATGCAGGAAACTCATGGGAAGAAGTTAATTTGCCAACGGATGAGGGGAATCAGTGGGCATCCCTTGCTTGGCATGCGTTAGAGGTGGAAGTACATCCAGATAATCCACAGATAGTAATGGTTGGTGGATTAGAGGTATATCGATCTTTTGATGGAGGAGATAGCTGGAGTAACCTATCTGATTGGGATTTGATGTATTATGGTGGTGGCGATAGATATGTTCACGCTGATATCCATCAGGTTGCATTTCAACCTAACAATGCTAATACAGTTGCTATCACTAGTGATGGTGGAGTATTTTTATCTGAGAATATATTAAATTCAGAGCCTGTATTTATTGAGAGAAATCAAGGATACAATACTCTACAGTTTTACTCTTGTGATATATCACCCGTTGATCAAAGTACTAACTTTGTTGGTGGTCTTCAAGATAATGGAACTTTATTCTTATATAATGATACAGCACTTGATATTAATGATATGATTACTGGTGGTGATGGAGCTTATTGTTTTTTTGATGATAATGATCCTTTGTTAATTACATCAACTTATTACAATGCATGGTATATAATTAACTTTGAAGAGAATACATATGAGTATGAAAATTCAAATAGCGGAGTATTTATAAACCCATCTGATTATGATAGTGATAATAACATAATCTATGCAAATAAGGTAAGATTCAATGGAGGTCAATCTAATCGAATCATTAAGATTACTAATATAGAAAGTAATCCTAACACAGAGACTATTAGTTTATCAACTAATAGCTCTGTTTATTTTTCTGCTTTAAAGCTATCGCCATTCTCATCAGGAAACTCGACGGATTTATTTATTGGGACACAGTCTGGAAGATTATATAGAGTAAATAATGTTAATGCAAACCCTAACACCGTAGAGATTGGTAGCCCTAATTTCCCAACTGCCAATATCTCATCAATTGATATTGGAAGTAATATAAATGAAATTTTTGTTACGTTTTCTAATTATGGAGTATCGTCAGTATGGATGAGTGTTGATGGCGGTTTGAGTTGGAATGAAAAAGAATCTAATATACCAGATATGCCAATTAGGTGGGGACTATTACATCCTGATGATAGTAACTTTGCTTTGCTTGCAACGGAGATAGGTGTATGGTCTACATCTAATTTACTTTCTGATTTTCCAACTTGGCTACCTGCAAGTAATGGTCTTGCGAATGTTCGTGTAGATATGCTTAGCATTAGGCCTTCAGATAATATGGTTCTTGCAGCATCTCATGGGCGTGGTCTTTTTTATGGAATCTTTGATGCTACTGCAGGGCAGCTGGGTGACTTAAATAATGATAATAGTATTAATATATTAGATATTGTAATAATAATTAATATGATTTTAGATGACGATTTATATACAATTTATGCAGATCTAAATTCAGATCAGACCATCAATATTCTTGATGCGGTATTGCTTGTTAATATGGTACTAGAAGGTCAATAATATGAATTATCTTTTTTATGATTTAGAGACTACTGGCCTTTGTGAAAGCTTTGATCAAATTCTACGTTTTGCTGCGATTAAGGCAGATGAGAATCTTCAAGAAATTAATCGATATGAAATAGATATAAAGCTTCGTCCTGATGTTGTTCCCTCCCCCGAGGCGTTGGTTATAACAGGTTTAGGTATTAATGATATTAAAGAGGGATTTTGTGAATATGATGCTTTAATAAAAATTCACAAATTATTTAATCAACCTAATCAAATTAACATTGGGTATAATAGCTTGAAATTTGATAATACAATGCTTCGGTTTGGATTCTATAGAAATTTACTTGATCCCTATAGCCATCAGTATAAAAATAATACATTCCGTGGTGACGTTATGAATATCAATTTATTATATTTTTTATATAAAACAGATGTTCTGGAGTGGAGTGACAAGAAGCCTATTAAGCTTGAAAATATAAATGAAAAAAACAATCTTGTACAGGGAAAATCACATGATGCTATGGTTGATGTTATAGTTACTCTTGAGCTATCACGTAAATTAAGAGATTATGATACTCGGATGTGGAACTATCTCATAGCTGGTTTTATTAAAAGTAATGATATTTCTAGATTAAATAAATTACCTAGTACTAATATTGGATTAAGTGCTTATCCTATTGGTGTTTATACAAATATTGCACTTGGCTATAATATTAATTCTTGCTGTTCAGCAATTTGCATTGGACGACATTCAATTTATAAGAACCAATCTCTATGGCTTAGAATTGATTACCCTGATCTATCTGAGTACTTTTTTTCAGATGATAAGACACCACGTCTATTAAAAAGAAAAGATGGTGAGCCTGAATTCATTTTACCATATACAGATGATTATAATCATGTTTTAGGTGATAAGCGATTGGAGTATACTCAAAATAATCTTGTATGGATCAATAATAATTTAGAGGTATTTGAAAAATTTATTAATGATCAGAAGATTAATGAATATGATAAGCATAGTAATCTTGATTTAGATGCATCAATATACGAATCAGGTATTTTCTCTGATACCGAACTTGCAAGCACTCATATTTTTCATTCATCTAATTTACAGGAAAAAATAAATTTTTTAGAATCTGTTGAAAGTACTCGACTAAAAGAATTAGGGATGCGAATAATGTTTAGAAATTTTCCATTTGATTTAGATGAAGACCATAAAAATAATATTAAAAATTCTATTATCAGTTCAAATTCTTTAAGCATGAAAAATCAATCAAGAAGAACCCCAGAAGATGCTATTAAAAAAGCTAATGAGATGCTAAGTGGTGAATCAATTGATTCTGAGAAGAAAAAAATACTTGATGATTTGGTATCTCACCTTAATCTGTCATCCTAATTGCTATATATGTTATTATTTACTAAGTTTATCTAATTATGATATTATTTAGACATATAATACTCACACTTTTCTTTCTTGCAAATCTATGCTATGCTGATACCTTTGGATACCTAAAAGAGGTTGAGGTTAGTATCTGTATGGATGAGTGTTCACAGTATATGCTTGTAGATGAAGACGATAACTTCATTACGTATCTAATTAATACCAGCAGTTTAAATTTAAGTTACTATATTGATAGATATGTTCAAATAGGATCAGAATTTGAGGAGCAGTATCAATGTACTGAATGTAGCGCTATAATTATTGAAACTATTAATTTATCTGATGAATGTACTATACCTGTCCAATGCTTTGCTGATCCTTGTTTTGTGGCTCCAGAATGTCAACTTAATACTCCAGTAGATTGTATTTCCAATTACTGTGGTGGATGCTATGCTGATTTTTATGATTTGGAAGACAATCTCGTTGATTGCTATACTGATACGATAGATGAATGTGCAGATTTACAGGGGATTGAGTTTGGGTTGTGTGATATGTGGATGGGCTATGCATTGATTGGTGGTGATTGTCAGGGAGTATCAGGATGCGGATGGTTTATTGATGAAATAGATTATTCAGATGCTTTTTTTGCATCACTTAGTGAATGTGAGCAACTTTGTGAAGATGAGAATAATTTATCATGTACTGAAATTGAGATGGAGTACGCATTAATTCACTCAGGGGAGTATAATAATTGTAGTGAAGATAGTGATTGCCTATCTATTTGGGGAGATTGTGGTGTTGGGCTTGGTGGCTGTCACTATTCAGTTAATGATAGTTTATTTAATTATGAATACTCTAATGATTTAGTTGATATGTGGGTTAGCTCTGATTGTATGGCAGGTGTCTGTGATTGTATGGATTTACCAAATTCTGTATGTATGAATGGAGAGTGTCAACTCACATATTGTGATGGACCTAATCCCAGTGGATGTTTTAGTAGTGGATGTCAAGATGGATATGAGTGCTTAGATTTTGGGAATCAAGACTATCCTGATTTTTGTGTATCTAGCAGTTGTTATTGTGATGAGAATTTCTTTAATGAATCTACATGGGTATGCACAGAAGATTGCAATGGTGGCACCTGTATACCTGAGGAGCCTCAACCTGGTGACCTGTGTGTTTTTGATTATAACTTACCAGGATTACATTGGCCAGGATTTGTTGATTGTCATGGAGAGTGTTTAGAGTATGAATACCATGACTGGCTTGGAGATGGATGGTGTGATGATGGATGGGGCTATTCATTTAATTGTGAAGCTTTAAACTTTGACAATGGAGATTGTCAAAATAATTGTACTAGTGGCGATGAGAATGATGATGGAATTCTTAATGTATTAGATATTATTTTAATTGTTGGATGCATACTTGACGCTGAAAATATATGCCCCTGTTCTGATATAAATCAAGATGGTACAATTAATGTCATTGATATTGTTATCATCACAAATATTATTATTGATCCATAGTAGTTACTTATTCTACTTGTTGATAAAATAATATTTCTTTAATTTTATCACATGCATCAAGCGATAAATATAATTAATTAAATAGCTCCTTCTAGGAGCTATTTTTTTATATAAACGGATGAACAATAAAAAGTGTAAAATATTATTTAAAAATGGAACTTTCTTAGAAGGCCGCTCATTTGGATTTATTGGAACAACTGGTGGAGAGGTATGTTTTAATACCGGGATGACTGGCTATCAAGAGATACTGACTGATCCATCATACAGTGGTCAGATTATAACCATGACATATCCCCATATTGGTAACTATGGTATTAATAGTGATGATATTGAAAGTGATAAAATCCAGTGCTCTGGATTTATAGTTAAGCAGTCATGTGATTTCCCTTCCAATTTCAGATCAACTGAATCCATTAATACATATTTAGATAAAAATAAAATTGTAGGTATACAGAGTATTGACACGCGTATGATCACTCGCATGATTAGAGATGAAGGATCAATGAATGCAGTTATTAGCTCAGAAGATATATCAGAGTCTGAGATACAAGATAGGCTGAATCAACTTCCAGACATGAATGGATTAGACTTGGCGAGGAGAGTCTCATGTAACGCTCCTTATATATTTAATAATCATCTGGAATCAAATAAAAAAATTGCAGCAATTGATTACGGAGTAAAATTGAATATTCTTAGAATACTTAGCTCCTTTGGATATGAAATCAAGGTATTTCCTGCAGAGGTTACAGCCCAAGATATTTTAGATTACAATCCAGATGGTATTTTCTTATCTAATGGCCCCGGAGACCCAGAGGCATGTACCTATGCAATTGAAACTGTTAAAAATCTAGTTGGGAAAAAACCTATATTTGGAATTTGCTTAGGTCATCAAATTTTATCTTTAGCGCTTGGTGCTCAAACATTTAAACTGAAATTTGGGCATAGAGGTTGTAATCATCCCGTGAAAAATTTAGAAACAGATGTAATTGAAATCACCAGTCAAAATCATGGCATTGCAGTATCTAATAGTGGTCTTTCTAGTGATATTAAAATTACTCATATAAATTTAAATGATAATACGATTGAAGGGATTAGATGTGATGCACTAAATGCATTTTCAGTTCAGCACCATCCTGAATCTAGTCCTGGGCCCCATGATTCTAAATATTTATTTAAGGATTTTATTGAATTAATAAAGAGAGAGAAATCCTATGCCTAAAAGAGATGATATTAATTCAATATTGATTATTGGTGCAGGGCCAATAATTATTGGGCAGGCATGTGAGTTTGATTATTCTGGGACACAGGCATGTAGTGCGCTTAGAGAGGAAGGATATAGAATTATACTGGTTAACTCTAATCCAGCAACAATTATGACTGATAAAGAGCTAGCGGATGCAACCTATCTCGAACCAATTAATACAAAATCACTTACTGCAATTATTGAAAAAGAACGGCCTGATGCCATTCTTCCTACTGTAGGTGGACAGACTGGTCTTGATGCAGCTATTAAACTATATAAGAAGGGTGTTTTAGAGCAATATAATGTTGAATTAATCGGTGCAAATGTAGAATCTATTGAACGTGCTGAAAACAGAGAAAAATTTAAAGAGACGATGAATGAGGTTAATATCCCCACTGCAAGAGGTGGATTTGTTAATAGCTATAAGGAGGCTGTCTCTGCTATTGATTCTATTGGATTTCCTGTAATTATAAGACCATCGTTTACCATGGGTGGCACGGGAGGCTCTATAGCATATAATTTGGAGGACTTTAAGGACCTAGTTCAAAAGGGATTAAGCTCTAGCCCAATTAATGAGATTTTAATTGAAGAGTCATTAATTGGCTGGAAAGAATTTGAAATGGAAGTTGTAAGAGATTCTTCAGATAATGCAGTTATAGTTTGTTCCATTGAAAATATTGATCCTATGGGGGTTCACACGG
>CAZKFO010000023.1:0-18450 GCA_964552145.1 uncultured bacterium
CCGGCTCCTTAATTGAGTAGTAAAAGCGCTCGCCCGCCTTCCAGTAACGAACCTCAACTCTATAGCGCCCCACCTCGTTTCGAGCCGGCCTGACCAGACGATTGTAGGCAACTTCCAGTTCCCCGTATTGGCTCTTTAACAGATCAAAGGACTGCAGATTTTCAACAAGAATGTCTCTCTCTTTTTCAAATTACAGTAAGGCTGTTGTTGGATACTCTCTAAAGCATCCATCTTATGATGACTACTATATGTATGACTACGAGATTAAAACAGTTGGTCCACCTTTTTTGAAGCCAGAAACAAAGCAATTTTATTTTGTATATAAGACAGATTATAGTAATAGATATGTATTTAAACTAGGCTTTGAATTAGGTGAGAGTACCAATAAAGATTATTTAATCGATTCAAGATTAGAATTGGCTTCTAAAATATCTACAAAAAATATGCTTAAAATATCCTTTGAAAGCACTTTAATTAATAATAAATATCATTTCCTTGAGTCTGTTATTAATGATATTAATCCAGCTACAGAAGATAGTATAGAGTATATATTCTCAGATATAAAAGGATGGGAAACACGGTATGGAGTTAGATATGAGCAGTATTTATCTAATAAGTTAAGTCTTCAATTTTACTCAGAGTATTTTCAGCGATTTATGAAATATAGTGATTATAAACTATGGAAGGATGATGAACGTTGGCCCGTAGAGAGTATTTTTATTACAGGAGGCTCCAACCCCAATGGAAGTTTTTTACCACTCTACACCGATGGAAATTTAGCTCCAGAAATAGAAGAAGATGAAAATGGTGATATATTAGTTGAGCAATATCTCAATCCTAATTATTATGTAGGTTTTTATCCTCAGTATTCTAGTCTAAATTTCAATTTATCATTAAAGTACGAGTATAGGACGGGCTCTGAGTTTTATTTTGTATATACACTTTCAAAGTCTATTAATGGAATGATATTTTCAAATATTACAGATTTTATATCACGTACTAATTTAGATGATTGGAGTGAGGAGTATTACAATTCTGCATTTTACATGAAATTCAATTATTGGTTTGATCTGTAATCTATTTTTTTCTTTCAAATATTTTTACAGCACTACATGGTTCTCCATATAAAATTTGTTGTGCATAATCTACTAAATTAGCGGTGATAACTAGATAAGACCACGTAGGAACAGGGACAGAACTGCACCCTTTAATCATAACCTTTTTATCTTCATAGATAGACCAATCAATAGAGCTCACCTTTTCTCTAAAACTAACTTCCTTAAGCATCCCATCACTCAAGAAATCATCAAGATATATAGTTTTCATTAGCTTTTATCCTTCATCATTATTTGGTACCTCACCAAATCCAAGCTTCTCTCTTGCCTCATTATTCATTAATGTTGGATTCCATGGAGGATCAAATGTTATGTTCACATTTGCTGAATTAATTTTTTCATTCTTAAGTAACTTTATTCTGATATCTTCCGTCATATATTCTCCCATTGTACATCCAGGCGTAGTAAGAGTCATTGTAATGTTCACATCTGATTTTTCATTGTCTGCGTTAGTTATAGTAATATCATATATCAATCCCAAACTCCATAAATCAATAGGAATTTCAGGGTCCTGGCATTGCTTGAGCACATCAATTACTTCATTCTCATCTATCATAATAACTCCATTAGTTTTTTATATTAGTTATAACTTCTAAAATATGTTCTACAGCGATATCGATTTCATCTTTTGTGTTAAATTTACCTATACCTATTCTAATGGTTGAATTTATTAGTGACTTGCTAAGTCCTATAGATTTAAGTACATGAGAAGATTCCGGAGATGCGCTAGTACAAGCTGAGCCACTTGAAACAGCAATCTTAGTTAGTCTTTTTATTAATGATTTTCCACCTAGACTAGGAAACGATATATTTAAATTCCCTGGAATTCTATTATTCATATCTCCATTAATAATTAGTTCAGCAGATTGTTCCCTTAGTTTTTTTAAGAATAAATTTTGCAGGGTATTTATCTCTATTATATCTTTGCCCATATCGTTTTTAGCTATTTTACAAGCTTCTCCAAAACCAATAACATTATGAAGTGCTAGCGTTCCAGGTCTTAGTCCGCGTTCATGACCACCTCCAAAAATAATCGGTGATATTCTGTTCTGCATTGTTTTACGGTTTATATATAAACACCCGACACCCTTAGGGCCATATACTTTATGTGAAGATAAAGACATTATATCAATTTTAGTTTTATTGATATCAACATTTATTTTTCCAAGTGCTTGAGCTGCATCTACATGAAGTATAATATTCTTCTTCTTACATATTTGAGATATATCATCTATAGGCTGTATTACACCTATTTCATTATTTGCGAGCATTATAGAAATTAATTTTGTCTTATCATTGATAGAATCTTTTAGCTTATTAATATCTATCATTCCATTTTTATCAACGTTAAGATAAGTTATTGATGTACCATTTTTATTTGCATAGTCAAATACATCTAGTATGGATTTGTGTTCTGTGGTAGCTGTTATAGCATGCTTTTGTTCTTCTTTGTATTTATTTAATACACCAAGTATGGATATGTTATTTGATTCTGTAGCTCCAGATGTAAATATTATTTCATTAGGGGAACAATTAATTAATTTAGATATCTGTTCTCTTGACTTATTAATTAAGTCATTTGCTTCCCAGCCAAAAGAATGTTCGGTGCTTGATGGATTTCCGTAATGATCTGCTAAGAATGGTATTATTTTTTCAACAACTCTTTTATCTATTTTAGTTGTTGAATTGTTATCTAGATATATTGGTTTCACACTAATTTTTTGATGATGGAGTGAATAAATTTAAGGTAGGTATATTAATTTTAAATAGATTATTATTTGCATCTTTCATCTCATACCAACCATCCATTATTCCAAATTCAGTAGGTAGCGGGCAAAAACTTTTATATTTAAACATCTTTCCATATGAGATAACTGGCTGCATTCCCACTACACCCTTACCATTGACAATATTTACGCAGCCATTCCCATCAGTAATCTTCCAATGTCGATTAAGTAGCTTAATCTCTATATTGGTTTTATTAATTATTTCTATATTATAGGAAAATAAAAATAAAGGGATACTAGGGTCAGACTTCTCCTTTATATATTCTACTTTGGAGTTTATGTCAATATTTTTCATTGCACTTTAATGTTTTTATCTGAGGTTAACTCTTCTATTTTTCCAATTTCCATAGAGTGACAATTAGCTTCTAAAAGCATTTTATTTAATTTTTCAAATTTACCATGGGGGACACTGATTAATAGCCCTCCAGATGTTTGCGCATCTGCCATTAGATATTTTTGAGTTTGATCAATGCTATTTGAAAAGAAGACAGATTCTTTAACAAAGTCATAATTGCGTTTTGTACCTCCTGGAATGATATTTTCATATGCAAGTTTCTTCGCTCCACGAATAAAATCTATTGAATCAAAATTTATTTGAGCACTCACCTCAGATGCTTTTGTCATTTCAAGTAGATGGCCAAGTAACCCATATCCAGTTATATCTGTGCATGCGTTAACACCAACTTTCATCATGACATCTGATGCATTTTTGTTAAGTGAGGTCATTACATTAATTGCATCACTAATCATCTTCTCATTGGCGAGATCTTTTTTTATAGCTGTTGATATAATCCCTAAACCCAGTGGTTTAGTTAATACAAGAGTATCCCCAGGCTTTGCATTTGAATTTGGACATACTTTTTCATTAACTTTTCCAGTTACAACCATACCATATTTAGGCTCTTTATCTTTTATGCTATGTCCACCAAGTATAGGTATACCAGCTTTACTCGCTATATTTGCACCACCTTCTAATATTTTTGTTAATATTTCCAGAGGTAAATCATCTGATGGGAATGCTACAATATTAAGAGCAAACAATGGCTCTCCTCCCATAGCATAGATATCAGATAGTGAATTTGCAGCTGCTATTCTACCAAAGTCATAAGGATCATCCACAATAGGGGTAAAAAAATCAACTGTTTGAAGTATAGTTGATTGCCCTAAGCTAAATGCAGCAGCATCATCAAATGAACTATAATCTATTTTGATAGCATCATTATCAATAGTGTTTAAATTTCTCAGAACCTGAGAAAGATCTTCTGGAGAAAGTTTGCATGCTCAGCCTGCACCACTACTAAATTTTGTAAGTTTGACTTCATCTCTCATAACGATAATTTAATATCATTAAGCTAATTTTCATATTAGCTAAAAAATAAATATTTTTTTGGGTACTTTATGTATAATGAGGTAATTTATAGTATATAATAATTAGAAAAATATCTTGGCGACACAACAAAAAAAGACAGTAGAAGAATTAGATTCAGTGGTAATAAGATTTGCTGGTGATTCTGGTGATGGTATGCAGCTAACAGGTGGCCAATTCACAGAGAATACCGCAATAGTTGGTAATGACTTAACAACTCTTCCAGATTACCCCGCTGAAATTCGCGCGCCAGCCGGCTCACTTTTTGGTGTAAGTTCATTTCAATTAAAATTCAGTAATGACGAGGTGCATACACCTATGGGAGATCCCGATGTACTTGTTGCAATGAACCCAGCTGCTCTTAAAGTTCATCTTGATGGTTTAGCTAAAGGTGGAACACTTATTGTTAACACTGCTAATTTTACACCTAAAAACTTAAAAATGGCTGAATACGAACAAGACCCATTAGAGGATCAGTCAATTTTAGATGAATATCGTGTACTGAAAATTGATATGACTCAAATGGTATACAATACACTCGAAGATATGGGATTACCATCGAAAACGATGGCAAGATCAACTAATATGTTTGCTTTGGGTTTTCTCTATTGGCTTTATGATAGAGATATGCAATCTTCTTTGGATCATTTTAAAAAGAAATTTAAAAATAAACCCGAAATAATAGAGGCTAATACGAGAGCGTTGAAAGCTGGTTTTTATTATGGGGAAACAATTGAAGCGGTAAAGACAACTTATAGAGTTGCAAAAGCTAAGTTTGAAAAAGGAACATATAGGAACATTATGGGTAACCACGCGCTTTCTTTGGGCTTATTAGCTGCATCAGAGAAGTCAGGCTTGAATTTATTTTTTGGTGGCTATCCTATTACACCAGCAAGTGATATCTTGCATTATTTATCTAATTATAAAAATTTTGGAGTTAAAACTTTTCAAGCTGAAGATGAGATAGCAGGTATTTGTAGTGTACTAGGGGCATCATTTTGTGGTGACCTTGCAGTTACAGCTAGTAGTGGCCCAGGGATTGCCTTGAAAGGTGAGGCTATGGGATTGGGAGTTATAACTGAACTTCCATTAGTTGTTATAAATATTCAAAGGGGTGGCCCTTCGACTGGATTACCTACAAAAACAGAACAGTCTGACTTAAATCAAGCGATGTTTGGAAGAAATGGTGAAGCTCCGATGCCTATAATAGCCGCTCAATCTCCTTCAGATTGTTTTTACGCAGCTTTTGAAGCCTGTAAGATTGCTTTAGAATACATGATTCCAGTAGTACTTCTATCTGATGGGTATATCGCAAATGGCTCAGAACCATGGAAAATTCCATCTATGGATGATTTACCTAATATTTCTCCAAGGAAGGTTGATAATAAAGAAGAATTTTCACCATATAACCATGATAATGATAAATTATCTCGACCTTGGGCTACTCCAGGGACTACAGGGCTTGAGCATCGAATAGGTGGACTTGAAAAGTGGGATAATACAGGGCATGTTAGCTACGATAAGGATAATCATAATCATATGGTTAATCTCAGGAAGAAAAAAGTTGATGTGATTGCTGAGTCGTTTAAAGATATTGATATTTATGGAGAGGATAAAGGTGATATCTTAGTTTTAGGTTGGGGTGGAACATACGGTGCCATTAGATCTGCAGTTAAAAGAGCTCAGAATGAAAATAAGGCTGTCAGTCAAATTCATATTAGAAATATCAGCCCACTCCCATCTGACTTAAAAGAGAAAATTTCAAATTTCAAATTTATTTTAATCCCTGAATTAAATCTAGGACAATTAAATAAGGTAATAAGATCAGAGTATTTAGTAGATACTATAGCGCTAAACAAGGTTGAAGGACAACCATTTACTCCATCTGAAATTTATTCAAAAATAAGTGATTTGCTACAAGGATAGATATGTCTGAAATAATTGATTCAAAAGAAAAACTCAAAAAGAAAGATTTCGTATCGGATCAAGATATTAGATGGTGTCCAGGATGTGGAGACTATGCAATACTTGCACAAGTTCAGAAAATTTTTCCAGAGCTAGCAATTCCTAAAGAAAAATTTCTTGTTATATCTGGGATAGGGTGTTCAAGTCGATTTCCTTACTATATGAACACATATGGTTTCCATACTATACATGGTAGAGCTCCCGCGGTAGCAACTGGGGCCAAATTAGCTAATCCTGATTTATCTGTTTGGATGGTTACTGGTGATGGTGATGCAACAAGCATAGGTGGCAATCATTTAATTCATATTCTAAGAAGGAACTTAAATATCAATATTATGATGTTTAATAATAGAATATATGGTTTAACAAAGGGGCAATATTCACCAACATCCGAATTAGGGAAAAAAACAAAATCAACGCCTATGGGTTCTTTAGACCATCCTTTCAATCCTCTTTCATTAGCTTTGGGGGCAGGTGCAACTTTTGTAGCAAGAAGTTTAGATAGAGAATCTAAACACCTGGGACAAATGCTAAGAGAGTGCAATAGCCATAAAGGAACTTCATTTATAGATATATATCAAAATTGTAATATTTTTAATGATGGGGCATTTTTAGATTTAACTAATCGAGAGACTAGGCATGACACCCTAATATTTTTAGATGAGGGACAACCAATGTTATTTGGAAAAAGAAAAGATAAAGGACTAAGACTAGATGGCTCTAAACTTAAAGTTGTTAATCTAGAGGAAGGTTTCTCTACAGATGATGTTTTAGTACATGATCCATCGAACAAATCTTTATCCTTTTATCTTAGTGAAATTACATTAATGCCGGAATTACCTACTCCAATAGGTGTTCTTTATAAGGAAGAAAAACCAACTTATGATGAAATGATGGTAGCGCAAATTAACCAGGCAATTGAACAGAAAGGAAAAGGAAGCTTAGATGAGTTATTAAATTCTGGTCAGACCTGGGAAGTTTCATGATTTGTATTTCTTAATTCAAAAGAGGTAGATATGCGAAAAGAAAAAGATTCCATGGGTGAAGTTCTTGTCCCTAAGGATGCTTATTATGGAGCACAAACAAAAAGAGCTTTAGATAATTTCCCTATAAGCAATAGAAAAATTCCTAAAATTCTAATTAAATCTCTTGGCATAATCAAGAGATCTGCCGCAATAGTTAACCATAAGCTTAATCGTTTAGACGCTGCCTTGAAAGATGCAATTGTAGAGGCTAGTGATGAAGTAATATCAGGAAAACTAAATAGTGAGTTTGTAGTTGATATATATCAAACTGGATCAGGAACCTCTTCTAACATGAATACAAATGAAGTAATTGCAAATAGAGCAAATGAGTTATTAGGATACAATTTAGGTTCAAAAGAACCAGTGCACCCTAATGATCATGTTAATTTAGGACAATCAAGCAATGACACGTTTCCTTCTTCTATTAACATTGCAATTTGTTTAAGCTTAAAATCAGAATTATTTCCAGTGCTAAATGAACTAGAGAAAACTTTAAATCAAAAAGTAGATGAGTTTTCTGATATAATTAAAATTGGTAGAACGCACCTTCAAGATGCAACTCCAATTAGTTTAGGCCAGGAGTTCTCTGGGTATTCTTCTGCAGTAAAGAATTCAATAAATAGAATTAAGGATTCTATGCATTATATACAGAGTCTACCTCAAGGGGGGACAGCTGTTGGTACTGGTATTAATACTCACCCAAAATTTGGTGATAATATAGCAAAAGAAATTTCTCAAATTACTGGAGTTGATTTCAAGGAGGCCGATAATCATTTTGAAGCTCAATCAACACAAGATTCTGTTTTATTTACTTCCTCATCATTAAGAAGTTTAGCTGTTTCTTTATCAAAAATTTCAAATGATATTAGATTGTTAGGCTCTGGACCAAGAGCAGGAATAGGGGAATTAATTATTCCATCTGTACAGCCAGGATCTTCAATAATGCCTGGAAAAGTTAATCCAGTTATGTGTGAATCTTTAATTCAAGTTTGCGCTCAAGTGATTGCTAATGATCATGCGGTTCTACTCGGTGCCCAGGGAAGTTTTTTTGAATTAAATGTTATGATGCCCTTAATTGCAAGTAATATACTTGAATCGATAGAAATCTTATCTAAAGGTGTTGATTCTTTTAACAATAATTTATTAAAATCCTTAAAAGCAGACGAAGAGGTTTGCAATGGATATATTGAAGGTAGTTTAGCTATGTGTACAAGTCTTGTTCCAGCTATAGGGTATGATAAAGCTGCTGAAGTTGCCTATAAGGCATACAAGAACAATAAAACAGTAAGAGAAATTGTTTTAGAAGATAAACTACTATCTAATGAAGAAGTTAATAGGTTATTAGATTATGAAAGTATGATTAAGCCTAAAGAATAAGATGTCTAATCAAAATATCGATGCTAGATTAATTCCTTGGAGGAAAGTTTTTTTACATACTTTCCTCTTTTTATTTACAATTTCATCGTTTCTTGTTGTTTTTATGATTTATTTATCAAGAGATCTACCATCTATAGATGAATTGAAAAGTTTTAGTCCGGAGCAAATTTCAAAAATTATAAGTTCTGATAATAAGGTTATACATAAGCTTCAAGCTTTAAAAAAGAGAGAAGTAGTTAAAATTGGGGAAGTTCCTGATAATTTAATTTCTGCATTGCTCTCCATGGAGGATAAGAATTTTTATAACCATTCAGGCTTTAGTTTCAAATCAACGCTAAGGGCTGCACTAATAAATATTTTCACATTTAGTTATAAGCAAGGAGCAAGTACTCTTACTCAGCAATTAGCAAGGAGTATGTATGACAAGTCTATAAAATGGAATGATAGATCTATTTTACGTAAAATCCGAGAGTTGATTACAGCTCTTAAGATCGAACAAGCCTATACAAAATCAGAAATATTAGAACTGTATTTAAACTCAGTATTTTTAGGTCATGGAAGATATGGAGTGGAATCTGCTTCACAACTTTATTTCGATAAAAAAGTATCTGAATTAGATGTAGATGAATGTGCAATGATAGTTGGTCTTCTTCCAGCTCCCAATTATTATACACCATTTCGAAGTATAAGTAGAGCAAATAAAAGAAAATCTCTTGTTTTGCAAGTAATGCATGAGAATCAATTATTGGACTTATATGATTTTACATTTTATAGAAATAAAAATTTAATAATTGCAAATAGAGAAATAGAGAATTACTCTGGGATTGCACCATATTTTAATGAGCACATAAGAAAAGAACTTGAAAAAATTGATCAAGAGCTTGGAGTGGATATATATAGAGGTGGGTTAAAAATTAAAACGACTCTAGATACTAAAGTGCAAGCAGTTTTAGAGAAAGCTTTTGAGAAACATATGAAAAAGAATCAAGAAATCCTTAATAAGGAATTCTTAGAAAGTCCATCAAAATTAAAGAAAGCTCTAGATGGTATTGATTTTGATTTAGATGAGGTAAAGAGGATCCTTTCTAAAAATGATACAATACCTAGACTATTAAGAGATAGATTCCTAGTACAAGGGGCAGTTGTTGCATTAGATCCAAGCACAGGGAATATATTAGGTATGATTGGAGGAAGACAAGAAAAAGAATATTTAGATTTACATGGTTTCAATAGAGCAACGCAAGCTAAGAGACAGCCAGGCTCTATCTTTAAACCTTTTATCTATATGACAGCGTTAGATAAAGGATATACTCCAAGGACCCAACTCTTAAATCAGCCACTTGTAGTTTTTATAGATGATACGACTAGGTGGAATCCTCAAAATCATGATGGGTCTACAGGTTTATTAACTACACTTAGATATGGATTAAAAAAATCTCTAAATTTAATTTCTGTTAGAATTGTTCAGGAATTAGTTAGCCCTAGGGATGTTGTTAAGACTGCTAAATCATTTAATCTAAGTACTAAGATTGATGCTGTCCCAGCCATTGCACTTGGTGTTTCTGATGTTATCCCAATTGAGATAACATCGGCCTATTCAACATTCTCAAACTATGGAATATATAATTCACCATTATCAATTTTTGAGATAGAGGATCAACATGGACGTGTTATCAAACGTTATATGCCAGATCAGATTGAAGTTGTTGATGAATCATTAAATTATTTGACATTAGATATGATGAAAGATGTAATTGATTCTGGAACTGGAGGGAGTATTAGATGGAAATATAAATTCAATGCTCCGATGGCTGGAAAAACAGGTACAACAAATAATAAAACAGATGCCTGGTTTGTAGGCTTTACACCTGAAATTGCTATTGGAGTTTGGGTTGGTATAGATGATCCATCTATACCTTTAGGTAGCAAACAATTTGGATCACGAGCAGCGCTTCCGATATTTGCAGATGCCATAAAAGAAATATATAACTTAGGTTCTTTCCATTCTGGAACTAAGGTAGTATATCTTAATAAGAAAGCTAATTGGAATAGACCAAATGATATTGTTCAGGTTGATATATGCTCAGAAACTTTTGATATAGCTAGCAAGTGGTGTAAGAAAGAGAAAGAAATTTATATGTATGATTATCAGCCTAAGAAAGTTTGCGAAGAGCATAGCAATGAGATATTTAGATTCAATAAAGAAAAATAATATTCACTAGTTATTTTATAATGTAATGAATAAAAAAAAGCCTCTTTTCCAAGAGGCTTTTTTTTAAAGAATCAGGATTATAATTATTAGTTACAACCCCTAGCATTATTTGCTAGATGGATTTAGAGATTACTTAGGCACTACGTTAGTTGCACAAGGACCTTTATCACTAGTCCCTTCTTCATAATCAACTGATTGCCCTTCCTTTAGTGTCTTAAATCCATCCATTTGAATTTCACTCATGTGAACGAATAAATCTTTTTCACCTTCAGATGGGGTTATAAAGCCATACCCCTTAGCATCATTAAACCACTTTACTGTTCCTTGTTTTACATCACTCATTGTACTTCCTTTACTTTGTTATTTATTACTACTACATGTTGCAATTTCTTGTAACAGATGCAATTCTACATCATTTATTATAATAATAAAAATATATTTTATTAATTCTTTAAAAATATTTAAACGCTATTTTATATAGATTAACTTATTATTCATATATCTTTATGGTTAGTTATAATATAAAATTTACTAGTAAGATGATGTCTTGGACGTTTAAAGTTCCATCTAAATTCATATCTGCATTAATATTAAATTCTCCTGTAAGAATATAGTTTACGCTGATAACTACATCAAATATATTAATTTCACCATCATTATTAACATCTCCAATTAATATTGGTGAAGACAATTCAAAACTTATTTCCTGACAATTATCTAAGTTGTTTTGAGTACATAACTTGATTTTGTAGAGTCTATCATTTTCTATGGTTATATCAGATATATCTATAGTATAGTCTATTGTGTTGGATATAGATAAAATATCACCACTTAAGATAATATTTTCATTTTCTAAGACTTGATATATGTAGTCTTTTTGAGTCCACCCATGATTAAAAATAGATAAATTAATATTTTCATCTTGGAATATTGTATAGAGTGGGTATGCACCATTAATATTATTTACTGTAAATGAAAAAGAATTTGGGAAAATATGTGATACTCTCTGTGTCCTATATATGCTTATCCCATTTCCATTATTATATTGTGCTCTTAGATGCCATATAGTTTCATTGTTATCATTTACTTCTATAACATTGCCAGTACGACCTGCTGATATTAGTGTATTACCATTCTCTAATCGATCACACTCACCTCTTGAACCAGTAAACATAGAATCTGGCAAAATATGTTCCCATAGGACATAGGGCTCATTTTGATTATCAAAGTCAATTTCAAGACATCTTGAGAGTTCAGGATTTTGAAATCTAGCATTATCAAAGAAAATTAAATTTCCCGTTGAAGTGAGCTGCGCAGAATGTTGCTGTGAGAATCCAATCTCATTATTAAAATCAGGATTCTCCATATAAGCAGACTCTCCAAGATTCCAGTTAATTTCTTTCGTAGAATAATCTATAGATGTGATTCGTGATAAATTCCTTATTGAAACGTATACTGATTCGGTATTACCATCATATAATATAGAGTTTGAATGTGTCCAATCAAAATCAGTTACACCATTATAATTTTGAGCATATAAAGGGTTATATTCTAGAGTGCTTATTTCATCAAATGTATTCCACTCCCAGAGGACCTCACCTAATTGATTTATTTCTATATATCTATCACCTTGCCATGGAATAGGAAGAAGTGAAAATTGTGGATCACATTCAATAGGGCAGGGGTAATATTCAATTTCTGCATCAAGAATAAAATAAGTGTCGTTAGCACTTTTTGATATCTGATGATGTACATCAAATTCATCAGGAGTCTCAAAGACAATTTCACTATCTAGTGTAAACTCATAGCCTTTACCATATGAGAATCCTGTTAAATTCCCATTATCAAGCAATTCAGCTGAAATAATTGCAGAATTAAAGAAACTATATTTATCCGCAAACCAAACAATGCTTCCATATTTATTAATCGCAAGTGAATATCCTAAACTTTCAAAGTCTAATACATTAATTCCATCCTGATAAGAGTTTTCATCATAGATGGTAGTAGTTAGTTGATATTGATGATATTCAGGGATTGGATTGATAGAAAAGATGTTTTCTTCAAAGCATTGATTTGAATAATCATCTACACCACAAATTTCCCACATATAACTGTTTCCCCAGTTAAATCCATCTTCAACTATAAATGAATTTGATTCACAATATATGGTTAATACATTCTGATTACCTTCTTCAGAGTATATTTTAAGTTCATATCCATTGGTATCAGGAATTGGAGGCCAACTAAAGAATACTTGGGTATGATTCATTATTTTTCCATCTTCAGGGTAGAATGAACTTGCATATACAATAGAGAGGGAGAAAAGTATAGTAAGCATATAAAGTATATTTTTAATAGATATCATAATAATTATGCATTAAGAATTAAATTAACTAGTGTGATTACATCAAGTATATCAATAATCTCATCAAGATTAGAATCTGCAATTTCTAATTGTGTATTATTTAAACTTTCATTCCCTAGAACATGAGATACAATAAGTATTATATCTAATACGCTTAGCGTTCCAGAGGAATTTATATCTCCAGATTGATATACACCTAAAACCTTCCAAGTAGCAGACTTCTCTGCGTAAGAGTGATGTTTAGGAGATATTATTAAATTAATTTCTGTATAACTTATGGTATCTTGGATAGCTTCAAATATTAAATTATGACTAGAATATGAAGGAATTATAAAAGTACCCTCTGAGTTAGATAATAGATCTCCTGTTAAAGTTTCTAATTGATAACTGTATGGCTGTGTATATCCACTATGGTTTGAGATATTAAATTCAATGGTGTTATTCAAGTTTGTTAGTAATACCCCATTAATAGTATTTCCATTATATTCTATATGTTTATATTTATTCAAGACAACTGAGAATACATCTGGATGTATAGATGGAACTCTATATGCTCTATATCCACTTCCATTTGGCCATGATAATCCTAAATTTGATTCCCATAAGATCTCATTCTCTGGATTTAATTCCATAATTGTACCGCCATCACCAGTTGTATTAATGAAATAATTTCCATTCTCTAGTAACTGTACGCTACCCATTCCTGCTCCAAATTGATAAGGTGGTAGATGATACTCCCATATTGTTTCGCAGTAGCTGTTATCTATCACATTTATTCGTATAGCACGAGATGTTGCTTCATTTTGGCCAAATACATTCTGATCTAGATTTCCATTGTCAAAGAATAATAAGCTCCCATCATCTAATCTTGTAATATGATGCTGGAAACTAAATTCTAAATCAGAGCATATATTATCATTTCCAGTTCCATATTCCACGGGTAGACCCATTTCCCATATTATTTCTCCAGAAGGGTAATCTATTTTAGTGATTCTTGATATATGTCTACTAGATATATATATAGCACTCTCTTCTTCAGAGAAATAAAATGCGTTAGAGTGAGTCCAGTCATGCATCCCACTAGAAAAAGAATTCCACCAGGTTCCACCATACAAATCAGTTTCTTGTTTGGAATAGTAATCATGTGGATTCCATGTCCAAAGTTGTTCTTTTGTTTCTTGATCAAACTCAATTAATCTTTGAGCTGAGAATGGAAATTCATTGGTTACTCCATCTGCTTGAAATCCCATATTTTGGAAATTGCTAGTCCAACTTCCATAAGGGATTGGACCAAGCCTTGTAGCTCCATTAAATCCCATATAATTTCCATTAGATATTTGTCTGAAATCATGTTGGTCTATATATTCATCTGGGGTCCATATTACTTTTTCATCATAATTAATTTCCATACCTGAATTATTAGGAAATCCTATTTGACTACTACCAAAGATCTGTCCATATTTGTTTACATGATTCATCATAAACCCATAGTTTCCACTATTCCATATTTCATTTCCATTAATATCTATCACTGAGCTTCTATAATTATTCCAATCTCCAAAAAATGTATATTCATTAATAAACTCTTCTTCTGAATATATATTTGGATTAAGATCAAACTCTACTTGACCAATACTAAATGAGCCTTCTTCTGTCCATTGGCCTAAACTATCTTTATAGACAGGTTGAATTTTCCAACTATATAAGTTGTCCCAGATAAAACTCTCTTTATCAACATACATTAAATCTTCTACATAGAGAGATAATATTATATTACTACCTGAAAACACCTTGAGATTGTATCCTATGGCATTGGGTAACTGTTTCCATTCAAATGGGATATGAATATAGTTGAGGATATCTTCATTTAGAGGTCTAATTAATATTTCACTTTGCTCTGGATTCCCTTGAGTGCCGCATTCACCCCAATTATTAAATTCAGTAATTATGTCATTACTATCAATATAGAATCCATAGTTTTGCCACTGGTCATTTGGATTATAGTCACAGTAACTTCCCGCAGGGGCATTACCTATAATTCCCCATCCGCTCCAATTATCAAATTCTCCAGTAATGGCATAAACATATTGATGATTTCCATTTTCTAAGCCACATAGAGTGCCTATATGAAGACCATCATTATTTTCATCATCTAGTATTACTCCCCAGCCTCCCCAATTATTCCATGATCCATTTGCTACAATTGACCAGTTTCCAGATGGCATCTCAACATTATTTATGTCTAACCCAATGGTAGCACAGTAACCAAAAAGTAGATTCTGAGTAAATAATATAATAAGAATACGTCTCATTAGTACTTTATTAAATATTCTTTTTCTTTTAATCATAAATTAATTTAAATAACAGGCCTTTTTCAGGAAACTAATCTTACAATGTCTTACATTTTATCAGTATTACTATTTCTATCACTATCACTATCACTATCTACATGTAGCAAATTAGTTAATGATGAGGCAAGTAAGGCTGTAGGGATTGATACGACTCCAATACCAATAAAACTTATGAATGAAGTGAATATTTTTCCTCCAATTGTAATAGGAACTATATCACCATAACCAACTGTCGTCATAGTTGATATTGCCCACCACATGCAATCAAAAAGTGATGAGAAGTTTTCTGGTTGGACGGGATTCTCAAAGTAATAGATCCCCACTGAAGAAATATATAGTAATATGATTGCAATAAATGAGAATATTAGCATCTCTCTTTTTACTATTATAAATGCATTTTGTAATAAGTGGAGTGAATCATTAAATCTAAATAGTTTAAATAATCTTAGAATTCTCAATAGTCTGATAATTCTAATTGATCGAAGATCAATTGCCCCAGATAGATAGTATGGTAGTATAGCGATAAAATCAACTAACCCATAGAAGCTAAATATGTATGATATTTTTTTATTAGATACGTAAAGTCTTAGAAGGTATTCTATCGTAAATATTATAACAGAGATTGTTTCAAAAAGACTTAGATAGTAAACTAACTTTGGGCTTAAATCTGGAATTGTTTCAAAAGTAAATGTAATTAATGATAGAATTATCAGTAATTGGATGAACAGGTCAAAGAGGTATCCTATCCTTGAATCTTGTGTTTCTATTATATTTTTTAGTTTTTTTCTAAACATGAAAGAATCTACAAAATAATAGCCCCGTAGTAAAGAGAGTTTATTTTCAATAGGGTATTAGTTATTGGTATATTCTAATCCAATCAATTATATATTGAGAATCTTTAAAATCCTTAGATGGACTCCCTGGCCAAAAACCTCCTATTGCTTGATTAATAATCAGAAAGTAACTACTATCAAATGGCCATTTATTTTTGAAGTAATCTTTTTTATCCACTCTATGATAGATCTCATTATCAATAAACCAGATTAATGATTCTGAATTCCATTCTAAACCAAAGGTATGGAACTTAGTATCTAAATTATCAATGGTTACATTACCACCGATCTGAGTTTCTGTCATATGATTATATTCTTCAGAGTGTATAGTACCATAGATTATGTCTTCATTATTAATATGTTCCATAATATCAATTTCACCGCATTTTGGCCATCCTTCAGAGAATATATTATCACTTAGAAGCCATATTGCGGGCCACACGCCTTTCTGTTTAGGAATTTTTGCTCGTATCTCAAATCTCCCGTATTTCCAACTATACTTTTCACTTGTATTAATTCTACCAGAAGTATACTTAGCATCATTATAATCTTCTTTTACAGATCTAATAATTAGATTATTATTTTCTATATATATATTTTCTTGTCTATCTGTATAGGCTTGAAGCTCGTTATTTACCCAGCCTGGTTTTCTAATTTCTATATTCCAGTTATTGGTATCTAACTTCTCTGATGAGAATTTTTCACTCCAAACAAGCCTGTAGTCTTCTTTGAGTATCCCATTTTTATAAGATATATCTTCCATACAAGAAGTTAGCATTAATAATAGGGATAAGACGGTATATATTTTCTTATTCATTGCTGAATATACAAAAAAGCCTTCAGTTTTGGAGGCTTTTAAATTTATAAGCAAGCTGCTTTTATCCTAAAATGATATTTGAGATTGTAACTATATCTAATACGTTCACAGCACTATCACTATTAACATCTGCATCACTACTATAATCACCAGATAATATTAAGTTTACGGTAAGTATAATATCTTGGACATTAACTGTGAAATCTCCATTCACATCTCCAAGTACTGATTCTGAGCATTCAATATTTGTTAGATATTGTGAAGCAGAACCTGGATATTCTAGCAAAGATTCACAGATACTATTATCATCCAGAGTGTGATATTTGATCCAGTTCAATGAGTACTCAGCAATTTCACCATAAGGATATGCTGCAAAACCATGCCCTGATCCTGCACCTTCAAACATAATTTTATCAGTTGTCTCAGGCATATTTATATATATATCCTGACCTAACATCCCATCATAACCGGGTAATTCATTAACTTCAGTTTGTCCTGCAAATATAAGTGAAGGAATTGAGTGATTAACAAACTCTGGAACTAGGCAAATACAAAAAATTTCACCATCAAAATTTTCGCCTGGGCATAGATCACAATCTTCAAAAATAACTGTTGGATTTAATGAGATAACTGCTTTTAATGAGCTATCCATCATTGCAGCATCGTGAGATGCTCCACCACCCATTGAATACCCTGAGACTGAAAAATTATTTTCATCAATCATACCATAAAGGGGGGAATTAGTTCGATTGTTTTCTTGCTTAATTGATTCAATAGCATCAATTAAACCTAATCCTCTCATGTAGTGTGAATCATATATAGGGTCATTTGGTCCAATCCTCATAGCAATAAAACCATGAGAAGCATAGAACTCTGCCCATGTGGCCATTTCTAAACTACCACCACCAAATCCAGGAGTTAAAACGATACTTTTATATGGTGGGGCTCCATCTATAGGGTAGTATACAACTCCTTCTCTGTAGTCAGGACCATTTCTTAGACCTTGAGATTCTGTTATAGTTGTGTATTCATATGGACCATCACTATCTCCGCCTCCATCATCACCGCCATCAGTTCCACCACCAATATCGTAGCATTCATTAGATTCTGTATCCCAATCACAATATGAAGACCAGTAAAGACACTCGCTTTCACTTAGTCCAAAGCATTCAGAGTATGCAAAACTTAAAAATATTATATTTATCAGTAAAAATTTAGTTTTCATTAATACAGCTCT
>CAZKFO010000024.1:0-17926 GCA_964552145.1 uncultured bacterium
CACCATTAAAATCTTCACATAAATCATTATTGATATAACAATCATATCCTTCAGACATGTATTCAGGTTGATTATTGCAAAATTCAGTCCCTGTACAATCGAATAATATCATGGACTCATCACATTCTTCCTCTTCATAATCACATCCACTTTCAACAGGGTAGCCATTGAATTGTTGATTTACTACTTTGAATCCATTCTCTGATATTAGAAATTGAGGTCCATGATCCCTCGTCCAATGACTATAGGTCTCAGTATATATAAAAATTGTGTTTAAAAGATTAACTCCTGAGTTATTAAAGCTATTTCTCGCTACATTCTCTTCAAAGCTATTTTCGACAAGTACATATATAATATCATCACTTGCTAATTCTACAACTAAGTCCATAGGAATACCTAGAGGCCAGCGAATCATCGTGCCAAGAGCTGGTTCCCATTCTGCAACCACTCTTTGCTCTGGTATATCAGAGAATAAGAAGGCAATAAAAAAACATCCAATTAATAGAAATTTATTCTTCACAACTTCCCTCGCAACTTTCTAATGTCTGAAATGGGATTAATCCTCCACACCCACCCCACACAAACATCTCACATGACTCTGTCTCTTGGTTAAAATAATACATTGGCATATATCCAAAGCAAGGCCCCGCATCTGGAGAAAGATAGCATTCTTCTGCTAACTCATCTGGATTTAAAATAGTATTAACAATAAGAACAATATCAAGAATATTAACTATTCCATCTGAATTCATATCTGCTGCATAATTAATAGAAGCTTGCCCAAGTATAATATTAATAGTAAGAATGATATCTAACACATCAATAACATTATCATCATTTAGATCTCCTAATAAACCTGTAAATGGACAATAATTTCCATTAGGTGCATTTTGTGGTAGCTTATGAATTGGATCTGTAATCAAATTAAACATCGCCATATCTATACTTTCAAATAATTGAGGTGTACACAGTTCCCATTCATTTGCAATTCCTGAACAAGTTTGAGAATCATCAAGAATGCCCATATTAGATACAATACACCAGTACATATACTCAATTGCCATACACTCATAATCACAAGTCCAGTCATCATAGTGATACCATGCTTCCTCTGGATAAACGCTAGGAACATTTAAAAACTGTCCTCCACGTGCAAGATCCATAGCATCTGACATCACCGAAGAATTTGGAATAATATTAAAAAACGATGGATAAAGACTAACATGCCCAACATGATTAATTGTATGAAGTACTTCTTCTACCGTAGCATCATCTCCCCAATGTCCAGGGTTACTAGGATCAATTTCATTCCTAAAAAGAACAGCTGAAACTCCATTACCATTATAATTATCCTCAAAATCATCCATACATGAATTGCCATCATATGTAAATACAGGCATCAAAGCATTTCTATTTGAAAGTCTAGAATACAGCATGGGATCATCCACTATTCCATCCTCATTATTATCTAAAAGCTCTGCAGCGACCGCTGCTACATGTAAAACTTTTTCATCTTGGATTCCAGATTGTGCATAAATATCAAAGCAATCAAGTACATTAACATATTTCGAAAAGCATCCTAAGGATGAGCTATTAGGATAAGGATTACTCTCAATCTCAAAACAAACATCATTCTGAGCATATAAACTAAAGGAAATAACTAATAATAATATTTTTCTCATAGATAATTATACTAAAACTATTATTAGCATCAAAATAACTGCTTGTAACAATTCTTATTTTTTAAAATTAACTAAATAGACAGCATATATAGATAATAAACCACCAATTACAACTTGATATGTGATTGCTTCATTTAACATGACAAATGCACTAAAAATGGCAATAAAAGGTACTGTGAATATAAATACACTAGTTTCTATAGGACCAATTATTGAGGTGGAGTACATATACACAGATGTACCAAAAGCCATTGCCCCGATGGAAACAATTATAAAATGAATCATAAACCTTAAGTCATATTTTGAGAATTCTATAATTTCACTAATATTAATATTAGATAATGCAATTAAAGTAGTGATCAGATAGCAAAATACTATATAATAAATTGAATTATACTTCTTTTGTCCATAGCTTACGACAACTGTTATTACACCCCATGTGACTGAACATATGACAAAAGCTAGATTGCTAGAAGTAAAAATAGAGGTTCCCAGAGAAAATACATCTAATATAATAATACCACCAAGCATACCAACTGCAATGCCAATCATCTGAAATCTATTTATTCTTTTTGTTATAACTGAAATTAGAATAAAAGTAATAATTGGATTGGTAGTTGTAACAAAGACTCCCCCCAATCCGGAGCTTCCAATATCTGTTCCCCAAAAAAAAGCTATGTTGTAAATATAGTATAATGAACTTGCAACCAATATAGTAAAAAACACCTTTGTAGATGGAAAACTTATTTTTTCCTTACTAAAAAATGCTATAGGAAGAACAAATAAAAAACTAGATAGATATCTAAGAAAAATAAGATTTGAATAAGATAGGTACTCATTAACAATCTTAGCGCTTGTCCATGCAACTCCCCACATTACCATGGCAAGAGACATTAATAAATATAAGAATTTTGGACTAAATTTCAATTAAAGTAATACTTTATATAAAATAGATAGATTTAATAAAAAATTAATATTTATAAGTTTCTATTTTCGATTTTTCTTATTAGCTGTTTTTGATTTATACATTTCTTTATCTGCTTTTTTAATTGCCTCGTCTAGCGGTGATTCATTTGATAAATCAATTTTACTAACACCTATACTTAAGGATATCTGATAGGAATCATTATTACTATTTTCTTCTTTGATATACTCTTTTATTCTTTCAAGCATTACTGGAATAAACTCATACTGAGCTTTAACAGCTAAAATAACAAACTCATCTCCACCTATTCTAGATAGTATATCAGTATTACGAAAACTTTTATGGATAATATTGGTTGTAGATAGTAGAGCCTTATCACCAGATTCATGCCCTAACGTATCGTTGATTTCCTTCATTCCATCTAAATCTAAGAAGAAAACAAAGATATCATCATTGTGTCTCTTTGATAGTTGAATTTGTTGTTCTCCTAGTGTATACAATCCACGCCTATTATATAACCCTGTTAATTCATCTTTAATTGTAGTCTTATATAATGATTCCAGGATTTCATGACGTTCTAAAGAATAAAGTATTGTTCTTCTAAGTATTCTTTCACTAAGCTCTGAGCGAACCAAATAATCTTGTGCTCCTTTTTTAACAGCAAATATACCTACATCCTCATCTCGCTCATCTGTAATAACAATATAAGGTATAGATAAATTATTTTTTCCCAGAGTGTCAAATAATTCATCTGGAGTAATTCCCTCTACCTTCAAATCAACCAATATAATATCAATTTTTTCATAGTATAATATTGTTTTTGCTTTTTTTATTCGATCTACTGTTTTCAAAGAAACATTTATCTTAGTACTTTCTTTGAGATATTCACTTATTATACGAACATCTTCCTTATTCTGTTCAATAAGCAAGATGGATACATCCTTTGCAGGAAATGATATATTATCAATATTATTCATTAGCTATAAAATAAAATATTAAAACTATTTATACAAAGGACATAGTAGTCTTTTATAATCACAGAAGAAACATAATGAATTTTTCTTGGGATTATAATCATGTGATTTTATTTTCAAAGTTAATCCCAGTATTCTTTCTTTAATTTCTTGCAAGTCCTCTACACTAACTTGCAAATCAACACTTGGTTCTTGAGCATCTCTAATATAAACTAAACTTGATCTAATAGGAAAACTAGATATATTATTATTCTCTGATAATAATAGAGAGTAATATAATAGTTGAATATCTTTCCTTGCCTTAGTAGCTGTCTTTTTTTTCTTCGAAGTCTTATAATCAACAATGGAGAAAGTATTATTCTCATCAATATCAAGCCTATCTATTTTTCCCATAAAAACATTGCCATTAATCTCCAGTTTCAATTCATACTCTAGCTTAAAATCTTTAGTGAAATTCAAATCATTAGAATGGATATAATCTAGTAAAATTTCTATCGCCTCATTTTTAAATTGATTTGATTGAACAATATCAATGAAACGTTCTTGCTCCCACGCTTGATCAATCACTTCTATTATATCATCATCTTTACTATACTTATTAAGATATATTAACTCTAGCGCTTTATGCAGATATATACCTAATAAGGACTCTGGGGTATAGCCATGAGATCTAATCCTATCTACGAAACTATATTTATATGCTAGTGGGCAACTATCATATAGAGCTAAGCTTGTAGAGGAAAACGAAACAGGTGCTTTATTATACTTGAAATCAACTTGAAACGATTGTTCATGAAATTGATCTGATTCTATTATCTCCTTCTCTATATAAGTATCTACCTCTATGCTTTTAAAAAAGCTAGACCTTCTACTCTCTGGAGCAAACAAAAACAGTTTCTCCTTTGCTCTAGTTGTTGCTACATGAAAAATTCGCCTTTCCTCATTAATATGTTGATCTAAGTTATTATCACATTCTTCTTTCTTATCTAATTCTAAAGAATCTGCATACTTTGTTTTTTTATTGCTTAAGGGGAATACATTACTTGATAAAAATGGAATTAAAACAACATCAAATTCCATGCCTTTTGATTGATGAACTGTCATAATAGAAATCTTATCTGTTTCTTCACGTAAATCAATAAAGGTGTCATTTAAGTCAAAAAGAGAATTTAAATAAGAACAAATATCTCCATCTCCAGAAACTTTATAAGAGCCTGTGTATTTAAGGATTATATCTTGCAATATTTTCAAGCAGTCAAGATCATCACTACTTCTTGAAAACTTTGATAAAAAAAGATTAAAAGAATCTAATAGATTCTCCGTTTTTTTTACTGTTTTACTTAACGAATAAAGATAATTTACAATCTCATAAGGTACATGCTTAGATTCTATATCTGAATTAAATAGATCTATAACTTCTGATATAATCCCAGGCTCCTCTAGTCTTTCTTTATAATCAGAATGAGTAAGCAATCTATATAGTCCTATTTCAAAATGCTTCCCTTTATATATAATATTAACAAAAGAAATAAAGTCTTTAGCAACTCTTAATTCAAATAATTTCTCTGCGCTACTTATTGTAGAAATACCATTGCTCTCGAACATATCTTTTAGCTCAACTGCATTTCCTCGTGTTCTTGTTAGAACACATATATCTTCCGGAGAATATCCATCTTTAATTATTTCTTTCACTAATGTTATCATCTTTGATTTCTGATCGATTTTATTCCCTGAGTACAAAACAACTTCACCTTCAATATTAGAACTAGATTGCAAGGCTGTATTTTTAAATCTAGGGCTATTCTCTTTGACAATTTCATGCGCAAAATCTAAAATACTCTGCGTGGATCTATAGTTAATATCTAATGTTATCTCAGCATAATCAGAAGATGCTTTGTGGAATTCTCTAAATTCATTAAAACCATATGCATGAGCTCCTCTAAATGAATATATTGATTGATCGTCATCACCTACGACAGTTACACTCCCTCCTTTTCCTGAAATCCGCTCTAAAATTCTAGATAAGGCATAGTTATTATCTTGAAACTCATCAACTATCAAGTGTTTAAATTTTCTTCGTATGCTTAATAAGATACTGGGATCCTTGAGAAGTTCTGAAAGGCCTAAAATCATATCTCCAAAATCTATCCATGAGTTTTCTTGCTTGATTTTTTTATACATAAAAAACAAATTAATAGCATCTAACCTTTGATAATCTTCTTCAGCTATACTATCACTATTACTCAATTCATATTCGAGTTTCTCAAGTGCATCAATTGAGATAAGTTCATTGGATATCTGATTGAAAATTTTTTCTACACCTTCAAGAGCCTTTAAATTTCTTTTTCTATATTCAGAGCTTCTAAAAATAGATGAATTTTGATTAATTAATTGATTTATTAGATACTTAGATTCATTGGCCTCTATTGTAGATGGCTTACTTTTATAGCCTAATTCACTATAATTATCTAAAATCAGATCTAGAGCAAAAGAATGAAAATTAGATATGTAAACTTTTTCTCCTTGAGTTCCTATAATATCTACAATTCGTTTTTTTAAATTATTAGCAGCTTTGACTGTAAAGGTAAGTGCTAAAATATTTTCTGCTTCTATCTGTTCTTCTATTATTAAATGACAGATTCTACCAATAATAGTAGCTGTTTTGCCTGTGCCTGCTCCTGCAATAATCATTAATGGTGCGGGAGGGTGTTTTATACACTTTAATTGTTTTTCGTTATAGTTAATCATTTATAATGTATTTTATAGATTATAATATATTATAATTAACTCAATCTTATAATTTTATTTTAGAGGTATCAAGATGAATAAAACCGTTAAAGTAAGTCAATTTGTTAAAAGACAAATAAAAGGAAGTGGAAAAACATACTCTGAATTATTTTCTTTCGATCAAATTGCTGATATAGCTAATGAGGAACTGCATAAAAATAATTTTACTAATGGATATAGAGAAGGAGTTATACTTATCACAATAAGCGATGAAAAAGCAAAGAATTTCATATGCCCATTAGTTAAAATAAATAATCAAACAAAATTAAAAGCTAAAGTAGTTAAAAGAAGACCAGAAGAAGAATCATACATACAAATTAGAGCTTTAAATGGAGAGAATCTAATAACAGATACTGTAGATCTGGTGTTGTATCATAAAGATGTCTTAGATGAAACTAGAGAACGGTCTACGGATGCAGATTGGGAACTTATAGCATTCATGGCAATACCTAGTGGAATTAAAATGCCAATGGGACCAATAACAATGATGAGAAATCAACTTGAAAAACCTGGAGGAACTAAAGGGCTGTATGAGTCATCAGAATGGGCCAATTCTGTTGATTTCTGGCAACAGTACAGCATTAAAGATTAAATACTAGTAGCGGCTCAGGGATTCGAACCCCGGACACCTGGATTATGATTCCAGTGCTCTAACCAACTGAGCTAAGCCGCCAATGACATAAAATTTATTAATAATTCAAATATCTAAAAAATATTATTTGTTAGATTCCTCAATAAAATCATAAACAAGTCTTACTCCTACTCCAGTAGCTCCAGTAGAAGGTTGATAGCTTGGCTCTTTTGGCCCCCAAGCTGTTCCTGCAATATCAAGATGACACCATGGTGTTTCATCTACAAATTCTTGTAAAAATACACCTCCAGCAATAGTTCCTGCTAATGGTGGACGACCTAAATTTCTTATATCTGCAATTTTTGATTTAATATCTTTAGAATATTCCTTCCACATAGGAAGTTCCCAAACTTTTTCACCCGTACGGTCTGATGATTTCTTGACTTTATTAATCAGCTTAGGATTATTACCCATTAACCCACTCGCTCTATCTCCAAGCGCTATTAGTACTGCTCCCGTTAATGTAGCAAAATCAAGAATCTCTTTAGGTGTATAGTTTTTAGTGACATATGCTAATACATCAGCTAAAACCAAACGACCTTCTGCATCTGTATTTAATACCTCTATTGTTTTCCCATTATAAGCTGTAACAATATCACCTGGCCTTTGAGCCTTTCCACCAGGCATATTCTCAGTAGAACCAATAGCAAACACAATATTAATTTTGGGATTTAATTCAGCTACAACTTTTAAAACACCCATTACAACTGCGCTACCACACATATCAAATTTCATTTCATCCATCTTTGATGATGGCTTAATTGAAATTCCTCCAGAGTCAAAGGTTAATCCTTTCCCAACCAATGCAAGTGGCTTCTCATTTTTCTTGCCACCATTATACTCTACTATTATTAATTTAGCAGGTTCATGCGCTCCCATTGCAACGCCATAAAAAGATCCTAAACCTAAGGATTCAAACTTAGATACATCTATTATTTTTGATTTCATGTTTTTATTAGTTTTTGCAATCTTTACAGCATCTTCTGCAATATATGTAGGTGTCAATATATTTGGAGGATGATTAGATAAATCCCTACCATAGCAAACTCCAGAGCCTATAGCTATCGCTTTTTGAAGAGTATTCTTGTTAGCACTTCCAATCAAGGTGATAGAACTAAGAGGCTTTGCTTTCGATTTGGGTTGATAATTTAAAAACTCATAACTTCCAAGAACAAGTCCTTCGCAGAATGCTTGAAATTTAGGTTCTGATGCAACCCCAAAACTTTTTAAATCAATAGAAATATTTTTGAACTTATTGGCATTAACATATGAAACAACATTAGCTGCAAGACTTCTGAATTCATCATTTGTTTTGAAGTTTCTATACCCATATAAGCCAACCCTCTTTAGCTCACCTGCAGAATAGATAACTGTTCTTTTCTGATCTTTAGCAAAATCTTCATCTAATTTAATAATTGTTTTAATTTGTTCTTTAAATTCTGATGAAATTCCATTAGGAATTGATGGTTTTGATACACCATCCTTTAATCCAATCAAAAATAAATCACATGATACTGTTATATTTTTTTGAATATCAATCTTATTGATAGCAGACATTGTTTCTCCAATAATTAAAATTATATGTTTTATTTATATATTGAATTTATCTTAATTTATAATTCTCTCATAATCTTATTAGATAAAAAGGAAAAATATGTCATATAAAGGTATGCTAAAAGAGGAAAGTCTTAAAAATAAAGTTATTCTTGTTACTGGGGGTGGAACAGGCCTTGGTAAAAGCATGTCAAAATATTTTCTAGAATTAGGTGCAGATGTTATTATAACTAGTAGAAAAGAAGATGTCTTAAAAACTGCTAAATCTGATTTAGAAAAAGATACTGGTGGGAAAGTTCATTATGTGGTTGGCGATGTAAGAGATGTTTCTGATGTTGATAAAACAATAGATTCTTCTATTGAAAAATTCGGGAGAATTGATGCTCTACTTAATAATGCTGCGGGAAATTTTATATGTCCCACTGAAAATCTATCTACAAAAGCATTTGATACGGTGGTTGATATAGTATTAAAAGGAACTTATAACTACTCTCTTCAAATAGGAAAATATTGGATAAAAAATAATATTAAAGGAACTATGCTTAATATTGTTACCACCTATGCTTATACTGGATCTGGATATGTTGTGCCTTCTGCTTGCGCAAAAGGTGGTGTCCTTACACTAACTAAATCTTTAGCATCAGAGTGGGTTAAATATGGTATACGGTGTAATGCTATCGCTCCGGGACCTTTTCCTACAGAGGGAGCCTTTTCAAGACTTTTCCCAAAGATACTTACTCCTTTTATCAATATTGAAAAAAAGTTGCCTATGAAGCGTTTTGGAAACCATCAAGAGCTAGCAAACCTTGCTGCATATCTTATGTCAGATTATTCTGGATATATAACAGGTGAAGTAGTCACAATAGATGGTGCTGAATGGATTCATAAAGCAGGTGAGTTTAACTGGCTTGAAAAAGTTCCAAAAAAGATGTGGTCTCTTATTAATAAACGAACTCGAAAGAAATAATAATAATGAAAATATTTAGAACATACATATTTCATGCTGCTCGTTTCATCCCTACATTAGAAGCAAAACACCCATGCAGACACATGCATGGACATACATTTAAAATTATCGTTGAAATTGAAGGTGAAATTAATAGTAAAACTGGATTTGTAATGGATTTCTACGATATTGATAAAATTGTTAAATCAAATATTCTAGATAAAATTGATCATAAGATACTTAATGAAATTCCAGGACTTGAAAACCCTAGTAGCGAATATCTATCTATCTGGATATGGAATCATTTAATAGATCAACTTCCTATGCTATCTAAGATATCAGTTTCTGAAGAGCATGGTACAGGCATGGAGTACAAAGGTAAATAAATCACATGGCTAGTGTATTAAGCTTCAGTGGTGGATTAGACTCTACGACACTTTTACTGCACTTACTTCAAAAAAGTAATCCTGTTTATGCTCTCTCATTCAATTATGGACAAAAGCACAAAATTGAAATTGAATTTGCCAAAAGAAATATTCTCTACTTAAGAGAATGTGGATACGAAGTTAATCATAAGATTCTTAATATCTCAGACACAGTAACATTATTAAAATCTTCTTTAACAGATTCAAGCATGAGCGTTCCTGAAGGTCACTATATGGACGAAAATATGAAATCAACTTTTGTTCCTAATCGAAATGCTATATTCTCATCAATTATTTATGGATATGCATTATCAGTATATAAAATATTAAAAGAACCTATTTACTTCTCTTTAGGTGTTCACTCCGGAGATCATCTCATATATCCTGATTGCAGGCCTGAATTTTACTCTCAACTAATTAAATCCTTTGAAATAGGTAATTGGGATTCAGAAAACATTAAACTATATCTACCATACATAGAGTACAATAAAGCAGATGTAATTCAAAATGGAATAGATGCTTGCAAAAAACTTAATCTTGATTACAAGGAAATTTACAAGAATACATTAACCACATATTCTCCTGATGAAAGAGGATATTCATATGGTAAAACAGGATCAGATGTTGAGAGAATACTAGCTTTTAAATCTCTAGGGATACAAGACCCTGGTCTTTATCATTCGAAATGGAATGAACTCCTTCATTATGCCATTAAATGTGAGGAAGAGAATAATAGCTAAGCAGATTCAATACTTATATTGATATTATACTTTCTTTCTTTGGCATATTTATAAAAATCAACTCCAGACATTGCTTTTTCTATTGGGATGGCTCCATTCTCAACTTTTCCATCTACAATATGCTGCATGACCATAGACGCATGATATCCAGTCCACTGTTCCATGGCTAAAAAACCAGTTTCAGAATCAAAATACTCTATGCAATCCACAGTTTTTTTTGTTTTGCCTTCATCTGTCAATCCAATAGTCTCTGTTCTCATAATACATACGTCAGATGGACTTTCAGTTAATAGCTGAGGTTCTAGAAGTTTATGATAAAATTCTCTAGGACTAATCTCAACATCATTGATTTTCATTGGTATTTGACTAAATAAACCTAATTCTCTAAATAAAATCATTTCATTCCAATGCCCTGAATATCGTAATGTTTTATTCTCTAATAAATTTATTTTGCCTTCGTATGTCCATGGCATTGTAGATAAGCCACCAGAAGTAATAGCCGCCTCAAGATTACCTATTGGCTTAGGGAAATTTAAAGTTTCTATATCTTCAAAACATGGAACCTCTACAACTTTTTTATCTCTAATAAAATATGCACTTCCATCGTATTCATTCGTTAAGCCCTCAATATTAAAAAATAGATTGTAATTCCAAGGGGGCGTTGGATCCTGTGGTAGTCCCCCATCCCATACCCTTACCTCTTCAACAATATTAAACCCTTCCATCGATAGTAAAGCCATCGACACATTCATCCCAGGTCCCATACCACAATCAGGCACAATTGTAATACCTACATCATGAGCTTCATCTGACCTTTCAATTTGTTTTATAACATTTTGTGTATGTCCACCTAAATCCACCATATTTGTTTTTGATTGTATTGCTATATCTGTAAGATATGGGTTTAATGGATATGGAACTGAACTTAAAAAGATATCTACATCCTTAAGAGCCAATAACATTTTTTCTTTATTTTGTATATCCAATACAAGCTTATCAATTTTAAAGCCAGTAAGTTTCTTAATTATGCGCTCACATCGCTCTAGATTATATATATTATTATCAATAATTGTCAATGTTGAAGGTGATCCAAATTTTACAATATCATACGCTGCTGCTGTCCCCTGGCGCCCAGATCCCACTATACAATAATTGGCCATAAATATCTCCGGTTTATATCTTTTTTATTTGTTAAGTTATTACCTTGAAATTACATCATGGAAAGATTATACCATATAATATTTTAAGATTAAATTCTAGGGGGTCCATATTGCTATATACAATTTTATTTTTCTCTTTTAGTTTTGCGTTTGATATTAATTCTCAAGTTTTTGACTCTTGGGGAGGTTACTCCGTATCTACATCAGATAATATGGATGCATTTACATACAATCCTGCTGGATTTGGAATAGACCATGGCAGGCAAACTGGTTGGTATTTTTCAAATAATTCTATAGTTGTACCAACACAACTAAATAATCAAATCACCAATCAACTATTAAGTAATTCTATAGTATCTGCTACAAAAATTAATGGTTTTGGATATAGTTTAAATTACTATGAAGGTGATAAGCTATTTAACCCTAGTGATATAAACATAGCCTTCGCAAGTAAGGTTAATTCTACCACATCTTTTGGTGCAAAATGGAGTAAGCTTAAAAAAGAAATATCAATTGGTCTAATACTTAGACCTTTTAATTTTATCTCTATAGGCCATATCTCCAATTTTGATGAAGAATTAAAAGAAGAGTCATCTAAAAGAACTGGATTAGCTATACGTCCTTTAAACAATGATAGACTAACAATAGGAATGGATATTATTAATGATACTGATTCTGAGGCATACTCTCCTTTTATTGATTTTGCACTACTACCCGGAGTCTCCATTAGGAATCAGGTATATGTAAATAATTTGAATGATCTTAAGAATAATTCAGATATGAATATTCTAACATCTATTAATATTAATTTTGGAAAATCAGAGACTTATGTCTCCGGAAGCTCAAATTCAGCAAATAATCACTATAGTTTTGGTATGATTGAGACTTCACACAAAAGAGAGACTATTTTCAATAGAACTTCAAAAAAGAAACAAAGATTTGTTCGTTTGAAACTTGATGGATTATATATAGAGGAAAAAACAGAAAAGGATCCATTTGATTTCAATCCTCTGAGTCTACTTTCAGGAGCGAGGGCAACAACTAAGAAAATGGATAAATGAAATTGATAATTTTTCAAAAGATGAATCCGTTGCTGGATTAATAATTGATTTAGGTAGTGTCAGAGCTGGTTTTGCAAAAAAACAGGAAATGCGCAATGCGCTCAAACGATTTAAGAGCTCTGGTAAGAAAATTATTGTCTATTCAGAATATGGAATAGGTAATAGTGATTATTATTTAATTTCTATGGCTGATGAAATATATATAAATAATATGACCGGAGTTAACTTAATAGGACTATCAGCAGAAGTTACTTTCTATAGGCAATTTCTCGATACTTTGAATATAGTCCCTGAGGTATTTAGAGTTAACTTTGATGGAAAAACCTATAAAACTGCAGGTGACCCATTTACTGAAAAAACTGCAACTGAAGAGATGAAAGAAAACTACGGTGAATTATTTAATGACATATACTCCATACTGATTGATGCTATCTCTGAAGGTAGATTGTGGAGTAAAAAAAGAACAGAAGAAATAGTAAATAATGGTCCTTACTTCATTACATCCGAAACTATAGAAAATGGATTAGTAACAGCTGCTATGTATCCTGATGAATTTGAAGCCTATGTGGATAAATTAATTGGAAAAGAGGAAGGAGAGAAAAACAAGAAAAGTGCCAAAACTATAAAGACAGAATATGATTTAGTAAAATGGAAAGAAATAGATAGAAGTAAAGAATATATATCTGATTGGAAACCAAAGAAAAAAAATAATATAGCTCTTATCTATGCAGTGGGTGGAATTATGTCTGGAGAGAGTAAAAAAGGATCTTCAGGTTCCACTGTTATGGGCGATAAAACCATTAATAAAGCCATTAAATCTGCAAGAGAAAATAAAAAAATTGATGCTATTGTTCTAAGAATAGATAGTGGTGGTGGCTCTGCGTTAGCATCTGATCAAATGTGGAGGCAAATTGAGCTTACCACTAATAATCCTGATAAGACAAAAAACAAGCCTTTTATAGCTTCGATGTCAGATGTAGCAGCATCTGGCGGATACTATATTGCTTGTAATGCTGATAAAATAATAGCAGATGAGGCAACTATAACAGGATCCATTGGCGTGATTGGGCTTTCTTTTAATACTTCAAAATTTCTTAGGCAGTTTGGTATAAATAAAGAAGTCATCGTAAAACAGGGGGAGCACTCTGATTTTTATACTGGCTCAAGATTACGCAATTCTTATGAAATAGATAAGATAGAAAAATCTATAGAAGACTCTTATGAAACCTTTAAAAAACGTGTTATTGAGGGAAGAAAAGGGCTAATTAATCCAGAAGTAATCGATGATATCGCAATGGGAAGAGTGTGGACGGGAAGAAAAGCTAAGCAGGTAAATTTAATCGATGAAGTTGGAGGGCTTAATGATGCAATTATACTTGCAGCACAAGAAGCTAAAATAGAGGATCTTGAAAATATTAATATTATTGAATATCCAAGAAAAGATATTACAGAAAAATTAAAAAACATATCTGGTAAAAAGCGTAGTAAGTTGCTAGATACTATTCCCTCTGAGCTTTTGGATGATTATATTGACCTAATAACATTATCAGAAATAAGTAAAGACGGTCCAGTAATGATAATCCCAATTAAAATAGAGATCAAATAACAGTAAAATTGATTATTCCTCTTTTTTTTATTATATTTACTAATATGAAAAGATATTTTATAACTATACTATTATTTACTGTACTTATATCACAAGATGATAGATCTACACTCTTTAGTACAGGAAACCCCCCTGATTTAGGTGTGGGCTGGGATATGAGATGTACAAATTTTACAGAAAATGAAGTTGTAGGAGATATCAATAATGATGGTGGACTCGACGTTATGGATATCGTCAGTATTGTAGGATTTATTATTGGTGATTTAGACCCTACAGATGAGGAAGCTTTGGCTGCAGATGCAAATATAGATGGAGCTATGGATGTTCTTGATGTAGTTCTAATGGTTAATATAATACTAAATGGTTCTGGAAATTCTGGGCTTTGCGAGTCAGGATTATCAGCTGCAGTTCGATTTTCTTCTTCAAATGAGTATACTTTTGAAGCCTTCTCTGTTATTTTTCAAACAGGAGATCTAGAAGGAGAAGGACTTTTCGAGGTAAGGCTTCATAGTGATTCCAACAACTCACCAGGTGACATATTAGGAGCATGGGATCTTACTCTTAGCGATAATACAGCTAGAGAATACTATGTATTTATTGCTGACTCGGATTGCATAGTTTTATCTCCAATGACTATCTACTGGCTATCAGTACACCCTACAAATAATCAAGATGAAGCCATTTGGCTCTTTTCAGAAGATGATTACACTTATTCTACAAGTGAAGATATGGGAGCTACTTGGAGTGATTTCCTAAATGGACAAGTAGGCTGCACTAAAATATTTGCAGAGCAAATTTATGATTCTTCACCTCCTAATCCTGGTTTAGAGATTGTATATGATTGGAACCTCCAAGATATAAATGAGAATTCAGATTATTTTATGCAAAGCATTGGCCCATCAACCTTTATTGAGCAAGATTTTGTATCTCTATATTACTTTGGAAAAGCTGGCTGAAGTCTCTGTAGACACCGGTTCGGTGTTCTTGATGACTTATATTTAGATCTTCTATCAGAAGGCTATAATGACATTAAAATAATTGGGATCAATGGCTATCAATATATTAGTAATGACTATCATTGTATGATTTGTGATACCCCTGAAGAATGTGGAAACTGTGATGATGTTAGAGTATTACCATGGGTTCAAGATATACCATCAATATTTAATTTTAATTTTACTACCCAGGCGGAGTGTGAAGAGAATGGCTATCTTTGGACTAGTGCTGAACAAATATTTCATGATGATATTACAAATCAAGCGACATGTGAAGAGAATGGTTATACTTGGTTTCATGATTTGTGCATACAGTATATTTATGGCTGTGTCGATGAAATAGATGTTTGGGGAAATTGGGATGCCACGCTTAGAGATCTTGTGATAGTTAATAAACAGGGATATGAAGTCGCTAGATTAAATTTAACAAATACGAACCCTGACCCTGAATCAACTTGTGGTGAAAACTATGAAACCATCAAGCAACTAATTATTGATGCACGCTAATATCAATTCTTTTATATATTCATAATTATTATATAAATTTACCCATTCTATTTTATGGTAATATTTTCAATAAGGAGTATATAGCATGCTAGTAACAAAACCTGCACCAAATTTTAAAACTCAGGCAGTAATGCCAGATAATACTATTCAAGAGGTTAGTCTAAGTGATTATAAGGGAAAGAAAGTTGTGTTATTTTTCTATCCTCTAGACTTTACTTTTGTTTGCCCAACAGAACTTTTAGCATTTAATAAAAGATTAGAAGAATTTAAATCTAGAGACACACAAGTTCTTGGATGTTCTGTTGATTCTAGATGGTCTCACCTTGCATGGAAAAATACAGACGCAAATAAAGGTGGAATCGGAAATGTTCAATATCCACTCCTTCAAGACTTAGATAAGTCTATAGCTCGTAACTATGATGTCTTAGTTGGTGCAGAAGAGGCTTATATAGAAACTAGCGATAGTGCAGAGACTTCAACCGTTGGTGGTGGGGTTGCTCTACGTGGATCATTTTTAATAGATGAAGAAGGTACAGTAAGGCACGCTGTGCTAAATGATCTTCCTCTAGGTAGAAATATAGATGAAATGCTTAGAATGATAGATGCTCTAACACATCACCAAAAGCATGGCGAAGTATGTCCTGCAGGTTGGAAAGATGGTGAAGATGCAATGGCTGAATCACCTGAAGGTGTTTCTAGCTATTTAACAGAGAATGCAGAATCTTTATAGAAATAACGCATAAAATGAGGGGATAAAAATGGATAATTTCTTTTCTTATGGTTCAATGGGTTTTTTTGTATTTAAATACATTCACTTTATTGCAGGAATAACTTGGATAGGTGTTTTATACTATTTCAATTTTATCCAAGGTGAGTGGTTTAAAGAAATTGAAGACCAAACTAAAGGAGTAGCAGTTAGGACATTAGTACCTAGAGCGCTATGGTGGTTTAGATGGGGAGCTATGTTTACTTTCCTTTCTGGTGTTGCTATGTTGGCTGTTCAAGGGCATCCAGATTTCAGTTTAACCTATAATGTTTATATTTATACAGGCGCATTGATGGGTACACTAATGTTCCTTAATGTATGGCTTATTATATGGCCTGCACAACAAGTTGTAATTGCATCATCTGAAAGTGTTGCTGGTGGTGGAGATGCTAATCCAGATGCAGGAGCAGCTCTTGCAAGGGCTGGTTTAGCTTCTAGGACTAATACTTTATTTTCACTTCCTATGTTATTCTTTATGGGTGCAGCAAGAGGATTGGGTGCAGATTCAACTTCACAGATGGCTTTGATTGTATCAACTATTATTATATTAGTAATAGAAGCTAATGCAATTAAAGGTAAAATGGGACCAATGGCAAGTGTGAAGGGTGTAATCCATTGCGGTTTACTCCTTACAGTAGTTCTATATTGCAGTCATTGCTTTTTATAATTTGTTTTTAAAACGTTTTTTGATAATATCTACTTCTGTATTTCTATTGAATTGCAGTAGTAATAAGTCTTCTGAATTTTCAGATTCCTACTATAGAGGAGAAAAGGTATACAAAGCTGTTTGTGTCTCTTGTCATAATATTGACCCTCGTAAAGTTGGAGGTCTTGCTCCTGAAATTGCTGGATCTAATTTAGAACTTATAAGAAGTATGATAATGACAGGTAAACCTCCTGAAGGTATAAAACCTAAGTGGCCAGACCAACATATGGCTCCTTTACCTAATCTAGAGGATAAAATTCCTGATTTGTATGAATACTTAAAGGCGTTTAAATAGGAAGGGTGGACAACGGCTGTCGAGCGGTCTTGAAAACCGTCGCCCCACTGGGGTTGCAGGTTCGAATCCTGTCCCTTCCGCACTGGAGAGTTGGCAGAGTGGTAATGCAGCGGATTGCTAATCCGTCATGCCCTATAAGGCATGCGCGAGTTCAAATCTCGCACTC
>CAZKFO010000025.1:0-17591 GCA_964552145.1 uncultured bacterium
AAAAAGTACAGGTTACAGATGAAATAGCATCTAAGATAAAAGATAAAGCAAATAATATAATATAATTATATGCATATATATAAAGTATTACTTTAAGTATATTGATTCAGCAAAAATTAGCATTCTACCACATTGACTGCTAACCCACCTTGCGCAGTTTCTTTGTAAGTTGAATGCATATCTTTCCCCGTATCCATCATCGTCTTTATGACTTGATCTAAAGTAACTTTATGCATTCCTTTGCCTAGCATAGATAGCCTAGCTGCATTGATTGATTTTACAGCCCCCATAGCATTTCTCTCTATGCAAGGAATTTGCACAAGACCTTTTATTGGATCGCAGGTAAGTCCTAAATTGTGTTCCATAGCAATCTCAGCAGCGCTTTCTACTTCTTTATTGCTTCCACCAAGAGCGCTCACTAATCCTCCTGCTGCCATTGAGCATGCAACGCCGACTTCTCCTTGGCATCCAACTTCAGCTCCAGATATAGAGGCATTTGTTTTATATAAAATACCAATTGCTCCAGCTGTAAGCAAAAATCTAATCACCCCTTCTTTATTGGCACCTTTTGTAAATTCAAGATAATATCTAATTACGGCTGGAATGATACCTGCTGCTCCATTTGTTGGAGCAGTTACGAGTTTTCCTCCTGCAGCATTCTCCTCATTAACTGCCATAGCATAGACATCTACGAAATCCATAGCCTTTAATGGGTCTTTCTTGCGACTTTTCATTAGTTTTTCATATATGCTTGAAGCTCTTCTCTTTACATTAAGACCACCACTAAGGATTCCTGTATTTTTCAATCCATTTTCTACACATTTATCCATAGTATCCCATATGTGTAGAATTTTTTTTCTCAACTCTGGTTTTATCATTGAATTAGTCTCATTCAAAAGGACTAATTCGTGTATCTTTAGATTATCTCTTTTACATAGCTCTATAAGCTCATTACAATTATTAAATTCATATGGTGATTCTATTGATTTTGCAAATTTTTCTCTTTCACCTTTTACTCTTATAAAACCACCACCAATGGAGTAGTAAGTTCTACTCATTATAGTTTTATTATTTATAGAAGCAAAAATTTCCATAGTGTTACTGTGTTTTTTTAATTTAGTTTTTGTATCTATTATAATATCTTCTAATGGATTAAAAGAGATTTCTTCTGAATTAAAAATTTTAATTTTATTATTTTTAAATACTTCTGAGATAGAGGCTTCAATTTTATCTGACTCTATTGTATCGGGAGTATGTCCTTGAAGTCCTAAGATTACACCTTTATTTGACCCATGAGCTAATCCAGTAAAGGCAAGAGAACCAAATAAAGTTATCTTAATATTATCTATACTCCCATCATAATTTTTATTAATTAGCAGATCTCTAAAATGCTTTGCAGCAATCATTGGACCCATGGTATGAGAGCTAGATGGACCAATGCTTACTTTAAATATGTCAAATATACTAAACATTATTTACTAAGCTTATCAAGCTTGGGTTTAATTACAAATTTACAGTATGGGTCTGTTTCATTATTTTTGTAGTATTCTTGATGATAGTCCTCAGCAATGTAGAATTTTTTTGCTTTTTCTACTTCAGTAACTATTTTACCATCATATTTATTGGTAATATTATACCTCTCAATCATTTTAATAGATATCTCCTTCTGATCTTCAGAGTGATAGAAAATTACAGATCTATATTGAGACCCTATATCTGCACCTTGTCTATCTAGAGTGGTTGGATCGTGCATTTTAAAAAATATCTTCAATATATCTTCAAAAGAAATAATCTCTGAATTAAATACTATTTTTGCTACTTCTGCATGTCCAGTGTGTCCAGAGCACACTTGTTTGTACGTGGGATTCTCTATATGTCCATTGCTGTATCCCACATCTACGCTTGTAATTCCAGGTAAAGATAAGAATACGGCTTCTACGCACCAAAAACAGCCCGCTCCTAAAGTTGTAACTTCAATCATTATTGTTCCTTAGAAAAATATCTATTCATTACATAAAGTTAATGTTATTATTCGTAAGATACAAAATTATATATGATTACATGTAATATTGTCATTAAGTTACAATGTTTATTTATTAGACGAAAAACAAGTCATTATGACAGACTTTAAATTAAAGACAGATTTCACGCCGTCCGGAGATCAACCTCAGGCAATCAGCTCATTGATAGATGGAATTAACTTAGATAGAAAAGAACAGGTTTTACTTGGAATAACAGGTTCTGGAAAGACATTTACAATGGCAAATGTGATACAGGAAATTCAGAAGCCAACTTTAATCCTATCTCACAATAAAACACTTGCAGCCCAACTTTATGGTGAGTTTAAGTTGTTGTTCCCAGACAATGCTGTAGAATTTTTTATATCATATTATGACTATTATCAACCAGAAGCTTACTTGCCAGTAACTGATACATTTATTGAGAAGGACTCATCTGTAAATGAGGAAATAGATAGATTGAGGTTAAAAGCAACTACATCTTTAATGTCTAGAGATGATGTTATTATTATTGCTAGTGTAAGTAGCATATATGGGATAGGATCTCCTGAGAGCTATAAGAAGATGCTTGTAGGGATAGAATGTGGACAAAATGTCGATTTAAATTTTTTTTATAAGCAATTAGTTAACATTCATTATAATAGAAACGATGTAACTTTAGAGCCAGGGACCTTTAGAAGTAGAGGAGGATCTGTAGAAGTTTTCCCAATGTATGAAGAGGAAGCTTTACGGATTGATTTCTTCGGAGATGAAGTTGAGTTGATTACTACTTTCAATCCTTTGACCATGAAAACTCATGCAACATTTGATAAATATTACATATATCCAGCAAAACATTTTGTAACTACAAGAGATAATATCAATAGGGCGATTGAAGACATAAGAGATGAGTTGCGACATAGGTTAGATGAGCTAAGAAGCAATGGACAGCTTTTAGAGGCACAGCGATTAGAACAAAGAACATTATTTGATATAGAGATGATGATGGAACTAGGATATTGCTCTGGTATTGAAAATTACTCAAGACATATAGATAATAGAAAGAGTGGAGAGAGGCCGTTCACCCTTATGGATTACTTTCCTAATGATTATTTGTTTTTTATAGATGAATCACATGTTTCTATCCCTCAAGTCAGAGCAATGTATAATGGGGATAGATCTCGAAAAGAATCACTGGTTGAACATGGGTTTAGGCTCCCATCAGCATTAGATAATAGGCCACTTAAGTTTGATGAATTTAACAAGTTAATTAATAAGGTCGTTTATGTCTCAGCAACTCCAGCAGATTATGAATTGGAGAGAGTTGGAGGTGAGTATGTTGAGCAAGTTATTCGTCCCACAGGACTACTAGATCCTAAAATAGCTATTGTATCAACAGATGGGCAAATAGATCATCTTATATCAGAAATTAGAGATACAATCAAAAATAATGGAAGGATTCTAATAACTACCTTAACAAAAAAAATGGCAGAAGATTTAACAGACTATCTCAGAGATGTTGGTTTGAAATGTGAGTATATGCATAGTGATATAGATACTATACAGAGAGTTAAGATTATTAGGTCTCTAAGAATGAGAGATTTTGATGTATTGATTGGGATTAATCTTTTAAGAGAAGGACTTGATTTGCCTGAAGTTTCATTGATTGCTGTTTTAGATGCTGATAAGGAGGGTTTTTTAAGGTCTAAAACCTCATTAGTTCAAGTTGCTGGTCGTGCAGCTCGAAACATTAATGGTCGTGTCATTTTGTATGGAGATAAAGTAACTAATGCGATGAAGCATCTTATTAATGAGACAGAAAGACGGCGTGAGATTCAAAAAAAATACAATGAGGTGCATGGTATCACTCCAGAAACTATTTTAAAGAGCAAGGACCAAATATCGATATCAACATCAGTAGCAGATAAAAGAGAGGATGAAGTTTTAGAAATTGCCGAAGCCGATGATTTAGATTTAACGCTTGATGATTTAAGTGCAATCGAAAAAACAGATTTAATTAACTCACTTGAGAAAAAGATGAAAGATGCTGCGCAAAAAATGAAATTTGAATCAGCAGCTATATATAGAGATAAAATAAAAAAAATAAGAGAGGAGATTTGAATTGATTTCAAGTAAAAAAGTTTTAGTCTTGGGAGGAGGAGGAAGGGAGTATGCCTTCGTTTGGAAGCTATTGCAGGACCCTGAGGTGGACAAGGTGTTTTGCGCTCCAGGGAATGGTGGTACTGATAGAATATGTGAAAATTTAAACTTAGATATAAGTAATCATGAACAAGTTTTAGAAGCAATAAGAAAGCATAATATAGATTTAACATTGATTGGTCCCGAAGCTCCTCTTGCCAATGGAATAGTTGATTATTTAGAACTTAATAATATAAAAGTATTTGGACCTGATCAGTACGCATCTCAACTAGAGAGCAGTAAGCTTTTTGCAAGAGATATTATGCAAGAGTATAATATTCCTCAGCCAAAATATGAGAAATGCAGTTCTGCAGATGAAGTTGAAGTACTTAAAAAATCTTGGGGTTTACCTTTAGTAATTAAGGCGGATGGTTTAGCTGCGGGTAAGGGTGTTTTTATATGTGAAACAGAAGAGTCTTTTAATGAATCTCTTAATCTGATGTTTAAAGAAAACCAATTTGGTGAGGCCTCGCAGAATGTATCGGTTGAAGAGTGTCTGTTTGGTGAAGAGCTCTCAGTATTTGCTGTTTGTGATGGCGATAGTTATAAAATATTAAATACAGCTCAAGATCATAAGCGTGTTTTTGATGATGATAAAGGACCTAATACAGGAGGAATGGGAGCGTACTCTCCTACACCACTATCAACGGATAGTATTATTCTAAAAACAGAGAAGAAGATAGTTGAACCTATTTTAAGAGCTATGAAAGATAAAGGGCATCCCTACAAAGGATTTTTGTATATTGGAATCATGATCGTTGATGGTGATCCATACGTTATTGAGTTCAATGTAAGGATGGGGGATCCTGAAACGCAGGTTGTTATTCCTTTGCTCAGTTCATCTTTGTATAAATTGTTAAATGATAGTATAGAAGGAAACTTATCTCATAGTCATCTTAAGATATCTAGCCAAATAGCAGTCACTGTAGTGCTGGCATCAGAAGGTTACCCTAATAGTTATAAAAAGGGAATGGAAATTAGTGGAATTGAGGATTTAGATGAAGCTCTTGTATTCCATGCTGGAACTAATTTTAAAAATGGATCTTTTTTTGCATCTGGAGGTAGAGTATTAAATGTTATAGGTTTTGGCGATAACCTTCAAGATGCAATTAGAAGCACATACAGAATTGTTGATAAAATTAAATTTGAAGGAAAATACTTTCGCAAAGATATAGGCCAAAAAGGGTTAAATTATAAATAAGGAAGAATTTTTATGTCAATAGATATTGATAAAATAAAAAAATCAGCAAATATTATTGGTTCATCTGATAAGATGAATGAGATGTTATTTATGGTTGGTCAGGTTGCCAATACGGACATATCTGTTCTTGTTACAGGTGCATCTGGATCAGGTAAGGAGATGGTGGCTCAAGCGATACATCGAAATAGTAAGAGAAAGCATGAGAAGCTAGTTACGGTAAACTGTGCAGCGATTCCTAGTGGAATTATTGAGAGTGAATTATTCGGTCACAAAAAAGGTTCTTTTACTGGCGCCACTGAATCTAGGAAAGGGTATTTTGAAGCTGCTGATAAGGGAACTATATTTCTTGATGAAATCGGTGAGCTTCCTATTGAGATTCAAGCTAAATTGTTGAGAGTTATAGAGCAGGGAGAGTTCATAAGAGTTGGAGATACTAAATCACAGCGTGTAGATGTTAGAATTGTAGCGGCAACAAATAGAGAGCTCTTTAAAGAAGTTACCAATGGAAATTTCAGAAAAGATCTTTTTTATAGATTGAAAACTGTAAATATTAATGTTCCTTCTTTGTCAGAGCATCCCGAGGACATATCGGATTTAGTCGATAGATTTAGCCTTGAGTTTACAGCTAAGAATGACATCGTATACAAAGGATTTGATAGAGAAGCTATTGATAGATTAAAAGTTTATAATTGGCCTGGAAATGTAAGAGAATTAAAGAATGTCGTAGAAAATCTTTTGGTGATGAATAAGGGGAATCGAATTACAGAAGAAAAAGTCATGGAAAAGTTAAATCTTGAATCTTTTAGCTCTAATACTAATTTACCTATTCACGTAGATGTTGAGAAAGATCAGGTTGAGAGAGAGTTGATATTAAAACAACTTTTATTTTTACGTCAAGATATTAATGATGTCAAGCAGATTATTTTATCGCAAGGAGGTAGCACATCAGATAATGTTGATCCATCAAATTCAGCATTGTTTTTACCTTCATCTAATCAACCAAATGATGGTTTGCCTGATTCTCATGGAGGTCGTGAAAATATTGAGGATGCTGGAGTTTATGCATTAAATAAAGATACTATCGGTGAGGTGAGCCTAGATGAACTTGAGCATGAGATGATAAAAAGATGCCTTGAGAAATTTAATGGGAATAGAAGAAAAACAGCCCATGCTTTAAATATATCTGAGAGAACTCTATATAGGAAAATAAAAGAATATGATATCTAAAATTAAATTTCTAGGCATAGTCTTTATCTCAGTTAGTTGCTCTTTTTACTCATTTAGAGGTTCTATCCCGGTTCATATCAAGTCTATATCTATATCTCCTATTCAGAATAATACTATTGAATCACAGGCAGCCGATGATATAAAGGTTAGCCTTGAAAATACTTTTATAGATGAAAATATATTAAAGCTATTACCTTCTGGGGATTCCAGTAGTAGATTAGATATAATTTTATTAGAATTTTCTGATTTGCCTTATTCCTATAGTACTGATAATATATCATCTATTGGCTATGAAACTCTTAGTGAAAAAGAAATTAGAATTAAGGTAAAGGTTTCTTGGTATGATTTGATTAGCGATGTGTTATTATTTGATAAACAGTTTAGTGGATCAGGAATCTATAACCCTTCACAGCAAGATATTGGTAGTGATCAGATTGATAACGATAACGACACCTATGTAGATGATGATGATGATGATGAGTTTGGTCCGCCAAGAGAAAGTGCAGTTAAAATAGCATCAAAGAAGATTTCACGACAAATAGTTAATGAAATAGTGTCAACTTGGTAATTTTAGGAGAATATAATGAGTAGAGTTTTTGTTCATAAGGTAAGTGCGCATGAAGGACAGGTGATTACTTTAAAAGGATGGGTCTATAGCTCAAGAAGTAGTGGAAAAATCGGATTTTTGACATTTCGAGATGGATTTGGTCTTTTACAGTGTATAGTTGCCAAAAATGATGTTGGTGATCAAAAATTTGATTTATTTAAGAAGTTAACACAAGAATCTTCTATTATAGTAAAAGGTGAGGTGGTTAAAAATGATCGTGCTCCAGGTGGGTATGAGGTTATTGCTAATGATATAGAGGTTGTTCATATGAGCATTGACTACCCTATTACACCTAAGGAACATGGTACTGATTTTCTTATGAATCATAGACATTTATGGCTTAGATCAAAGAAGCAGCACGCGATTCTAAAAATCCGACATCAGATAGTTAAAGCAATCAGAGACTTTTTTGACTCTAACGACTTTACACTTGTAGACAGCCCTATATTTACACCAAATGCTGCGGAAGGCACATCTACTCTATTTGGGACAGATTATTTCGGGAAAATGGCATATTTAGCTCAAACAGGTCAATTATATGGAGAGGCTTCAGCAATGTCATTTGGTCGTCATTATAATTTTGGTCCATGTTTTCGAGCTGAAAAAAGCAAGACAAGAAGGCATCTGACCGAATTTTGGATGGTTGAACCTGAGATAGCATACTGTGATATAGACGAGGATATTGAGTGGGCTGAAAGCTTATTAATTTATATCGTTGAGCAGGTTCTAGAAAATAGAATGGAGCAATTAGAAATCTTAGATAGAGATGTTGATTTGTTAAATAAGATTAAAGGGCCATTTCCTAGAATTAGCTATACGGAATGCGTTGAGATACTTCAAGCAGATGGATTTGAAATAAAGTGGGGGGATGATTTTGGATCTCCTGAGGAGACGCATATAGCAAGTAAGTATGATTGCCCGGTTATAGTTCATAGGTTTCCATCTAAAATAAAGGCATTTTATATGAAGAGAGATCCTGAAAATGACAATGTAGTTCTTGGTATGGATATATTAGCTCCTGAAGGGTATGGTGAGATTGTAGGTGGCTCAGAGCGGGAGACAGATATTGATATCTTGCTTGAGAGAATAGAAGAGGAAGGCTTAAATAAGGAAGATTATGAGTGGTTTCTTGATTTGAGGAGGTATGGTTCGGTCCCTCATTCTGGGTTTGGTATGGGCTTAGAACGAGTTGTTGCATGGATATGCGGGATATCTCATATTAGAGAGACCGTACCATTTGCAAGAACTATAGGAAGGCTTCATCCATAGAGGAAAAGTTTGAAGATTAGACTCGCACAGATTAATCCCAGTGTCGGCAATATTCAGTATAACTCTAATCTGATCAAAGAGACTATCTCTAGTTCTAGGGAAATAGATTTAGTTATATTCCCTGAATTATCACTTACTGGGTATCCTCCACAAGACCTATTGCTTGATAGCAATTTCTTAAATTTAGTCGATAGTGAGATTCATAGTATTAAAAATATTGTTGCAAATCAAGTTGTAATCATTGGTGCTCCACGGAGAGAAAATAGCTCTTTGTTTAACTCAGCTGTAGTAATTCATAATGGAGAAATCTTGGGCTATAGAGACAAGACATTAATTCCTTCCTATGATGTTTTTGATGAGAGAAGGTATTTCTCACCATCGCAAAATATAAGTCCTATTGAAGTTATGCTTGGTGATAAGAATGTGAATTTAGGAATACAAATATGTGAAGATCTATGGGATGGTGAGTATGATAAGAAAATTACAAGTACATTGATCGAGAAAGGTGCGGAGATGATAGTTAATATTTCAGCCTCACCATTTAGAAAAAATATATTATCTAAGAGGATTGAATTAATAAGAGATAAGGTTAATCACTTAAAGTATTACTTTATATACTGTAATCTTGTTGGAGGTCAAGATGAGTTAGTTTATGATGGGCGATCAGTAATTATGAATTCGAGTGGTCAAATCAATCAAATGGCAAAGATGTTCGAGGAAGACATTTTAGATTTCAACAGTGAGGTTGATGATTCTAATTTCTTAGATGTAAATGCGTTAAGTCTATCAGATGATCAAAAAAAATATCGTGCTTTATGTCTAGGGGTAAACGATTATTTTCGAAAGTCAGGATTTAAGAAGGCTATTCTAGGATTAAGTGGTGGAATTGATTCAGCATTGACCGCAGCCATTGCTGTTGAGGCTCTTGGAAATGATAATGTGATAGGAATATCAATGCCTTCAAAATTTTCATCTAATCATAGCAAGTCAGATGCTAAGAAATTGGCTGAGAATTTAGGAATTAGATTTGAGACTATACCTGTACATAAATCTTACGAGCATATTGTTGATGATATGCATACATTTTTCAACGGAACTACACCCGGATTGGCAGAGGAAAATTTGCAGGCACGTATAAGAGGAAATATTTTAATGTCTATATCTAATAAAATCGGTTCGCTAGTGCTTAATACTGCTAATAAAACAGAGCTAGCCTTGGGATATTGTACAATGTATGGTGATATGTGTGGTGCGCTAGCTGTTATTAGTGATTTAAACAAAATGGAGGTTTATAGTCTATCTCAATGGATAAACAACTACTATGATAAATCTATTATTCCTGATAATATCATTAATAAGCAGCCATCTGCAGAATTAAGAGATAACCAGTATGATCCATTTGACTATAATTTAGTAAGTCCTATGGTAGATTCTATTATCAATGATCTAGCTGATAGGGCACAGCTTATTAAAATGGGATATGAAATTAATTTAATAGATGAGGTTCTAGGCCTGATTCATCGCTCAGAATATAAAAGAAGGCAGTCCCCTCCAGGAATCAAGATTTCAGATAAAGCATTTGGAACTGGCAGGAGATATCCTATAGCGAATCAATTCAAGGGGAATTAATGAAGAGAATAGTTATACATATCAACGCATCCGACCAAAGTGGTATTGTTTCAGAGTATACTCAGGCATTATCATTAATGGGGATAAATATCAATAGTCTAGAACAGCATGTGGAGCCTGATGATTTATTATTCTTCATGAGGATTGAAGCAGAAGTTCCTAATGAGAGTAGCATAACATCCATCAAGAATAAGCTAGAGGATGTTGATATAAGAATTAACTCAAAATCATCAGTATATAATCTTGACTATGTTCAGAATATGGCTATTCTTGTAACAAAGGAATCTCTTCCTCTTTATGATATATTAATAAAAACTCAAACTGGAGAAATTAAGTCTAATATAAAGTTTATAGGTAGTAATCATCGAACGCTTGAGCCTATCGCAGAACAATTTAAGATTAATTTCGCTCATTTTGATATTGCTTCAAATAAAGAACAAGCCAACGCTAACCTTCATTCACAACTTTCTGATGATATCGATATTGTTATCTTAGCCAGATATATGCAAATCATTCCAGAAGATGTTGTAGAGAAATTCACTGGAAAGATGATCAATATCCATCATGGTTTCTTACCTGCATTTAAAGGTGATAATCCATATAAAAAAGCATGGAAAAGAGGAGTTAAGATTATTGGGGCAACTGCTCACTATGTTACCAATGAGCTTGATGAGGGACCAATAATATCTCAAGATGTTGTAAGAGTAAGTCACCATCATTCAGTATCTGAGATGATGGACTCAGGTCGTAATCTTGAGAGAAATGTTCTTATAGAGGCTATTAAGGCACATCTTGAGTATAGAATCATACTACATGGTTCAAGAACGATAATATTTAATAAATGAGCAATCTAAGGAAAAAACTATTTGTCATTGATGGTATGGCTCTTATATACAGGGCACACTTTGCAATGATAAAGAATCCGCTAACTACAAAGAATGGTCAGCATACATCTGCAGTATATGGACTAGCAAATTCAATTTTTAAATTAGTAAAGGAAGAAACTCCTGATTATTTAGTAATTGCTATGGATTGTAGAGAACCAACGTTTAGGCATCAAATGTATGATTTATATAAAGCGAATCGAGAGTCAATGCCTGAAGAGCTAGTTAGTCAATTAGATTATATTAATGAGATGATTGGTTTTATGAACATCCCTATTTTAAAAAAACCTGGGTTTGAAGCTGATGACATAATGGGAACAATTGCAGCCCTAGCACCTGATAATAAAATCGATACTTACCTAGTATCGGGAGATAAAGATTTAATGCAACTAGTTAATGATAATGTTTTCCTTTACACTCCAGGTAGTAGATTTCAGCCCACTACAATTTATAAAACAGACCAGGTTAAAGAAAAATGGGGTGTCGCACCTAGTAAAATGGTTGAGTTTTTAGCACTTCTTGGTGATTCTTCTGATAATATTCCTGGTGTTGATGGTATTGGAAAGAAAACGGCAGCTAAACTCTTAAATGAGTACAATAGTATTGATGAAATATTATTAAATATAGATAACATTAAAAATAGTCGGGTTCGAAATGGTCTTCAAAATGGAAGAGATATGCTTGATTTATCCTTGAAATTAGTATTGATAGATACAAAAGTTGACGTTGCTATTTCTTTTGAAGAGTTACTGATGACATCTATGGATAGTAACTCACTAAAGAAAATGTTTAATGATTTAGAAATTCATAGCCTTGGGAATCAGCTTAATAAGATACATAGCACCAAACAAAAGGATAAAGAAGAAACACCTAAGTCTTATACTCCTATAACAACAAGGAAAAATCTTGAGAAATTAATTTCATCTATTAAAAAGAAGTATATATTATCTGTTGATATTGAGACTACTGAGATTAATCCTATTGTTGCTGATATAGTTGGGATATCTTTATCTCTTAAGCCTAATGAGGGGTTTTATATACCAATAATATTTCCAGAGAAACAGTCTCAATTAGATTATGATTTAGATCTTATCTATGTATTATCAAAGCTTAAACCTATCCTTGAGAGTAGTGAATATAAAAAATGTGGTCAAAATATAAAATATGATTGCTTAATTCTAAAGAGACATGGAATTAACTTAACATCTATAGTTTTTGATACTATGATAGCGGAGCACATCCTACATCCAGAAAAGAATTCTTACAAGCTAGATAATTTATCAATGGAATATATAGGTTATGAAATGCAACCAATAGAAGATCTTATAGGTAAAGGTAAAGATCAAGCATCCATGTCTGATATAGCGCTTAAAGATGTTACATTCTACGCTTCAGAAGATGCGGATATCACGTTACAGGTTTATAATAGTCAACTTCCATTATTAAAAAAGAATAAATTAGAAAAACCATATTTTGATATTGAACTTCCTTTAATACCTGTATTAGTTGATATGGAAGAATATGGAGTCTTTGTTGACCAAGATTTTTTATCTAAACTTTCTCTTAAAATAGATTCTCAAATAGATAAACTTAGGAGTGAGATATATCAGATTTCTGGGAATGAATTTAATATCAATTCGCCTAAACAGTTATCGGAGATTTTATTTGATGATATTGGTCTAAAGCAGATAAAAAAGAGAAGCACCTCTATAGAGGTTTTAGAAACTCTTAAATTTGTTCATCCTCTTCCAGCAAAAATACTTGAATATCGTCATTTAGCTAAGTTAAGCTCAACGTACATAAAGGCATTACCTAACCATATTAATGAAAGAACAAAGAGAGTGCACTCATCGTTTAATCAAACGATAGCATCCACCGGACGTTTATCCAGTACAAAGCCTAATTTTCAAAATATTCCAATTAGAACAGATCTAGGTAAAGAAATAAGAAAATCAATAAGGGCTCAAGATGACAACTCTGTTATATTTTCTGCAGATTATTCTCAGATTGAATTAAGAGTCATGGCCCATTATTCACAGGAGCCTGAGCTTCTAAATGCATTTAAGAATAATCAGGATATTCATTCTAGAACGGCAGCGCTTGTGTATGATGTAGATGAGAAAGAAGTCACCGAAGATCAAAGAAGGTCTGCTAAAGTAGTTAACTTTGGTATTATGTATGGTGCAGGACCATTTAGAATGTCAAAAGAGCTAGGGATATCAATGAAAGAAGCGAAGACCTTAATAGAAACTTACTTTAAAACATATCCTGGAATTCAAGATTATATACAGAACACAATTCAGAATGCGCATATAAGAGGTTATGTACACACTATTGGTGGACGTAAAAGATATGCTCAAGGCTTAGGAATATCTAATATAAACGCGCAGAAAGCAGAGGAAAGAGCATTAATTAATATGCCAATTCAGGGTACTGCAGCAGAAATGATTAAGATTGCTATGATTAGAATTCACAGTAGAATTAAGGAAGAAAATTTAAAATCAAAGATGATTCTCCAAGTTCATGATGAATTAATTTTTGAAGTTCCAAAAATTGAAATAGAAAAGATTGTAGAATTAGTTAAATTTGAAATGGAAAATGCTATTGAATTATCAGTTCCTTTGAAAGTTGATTATAACTGGGGTAAGAGTTGGTTCGATGCCCATTAAAATAGGCCAAATTAATTGGAAGCTTCAATCACATTAAAATCTTTAGCGAAAAAATACAATGATGATGTAATACTTGCCGATTTATCGTTGGGGATTGAAAGTCGCTCCAATCACGTTCTTATTGGTGAGAATGGTGCCGGGAAATCAACAGTACTAAGAATATTAATTGGTCTAATAGAAAAAGATGCTGGTTTTGCGTATATACAAGGAAAGGATATTTCTAATAGAGGCCCAGAGACTCGAATGGTTACAGGATATATGCCGCAGTATATTGATCTCGATAATGAAATAAATATTTATGAAAATTTATTTGTTTTCTCTGAGCTCTATGGTGTAGAGAATAATGAAGCAGAAGACAAAATCATGAAATATGCTGATATTTTTGACTTTAAGAAAGATTTGCTAAAGCATCCAGGTGAACTATCTAAAGGGACTTTAAGATCCATACAATTCACAAGATCTATTCTTCATGATCCCGAAGTACTTCTACTAGATGAACCTACTACCTTTATGGATCCTATTAATAAAATGAAATTTTGGGATCTTTTAGATAGAATTGGTAAAGATAAAACATTGCTATTTACGACACAGGATTTTAATGAAGCAGAGAAATATGCAGATAGAATATCTATATTGCATAATGGTAATATTAGAATGGATGGATCGCTTGATAAGCTAATTGGAACGACAAAAGGGATAGCAAAATATCAAATTAGATTTAAGGAACATCCTAGCAATGACATTATAGATAAAATTAAAGAACTCCCCAAGATATTAAAACCCATTATGAATGGAAATAACCTAGATTTTTATGCTACTGAAAGAAAAGATTTTTTTCATGTGTTGAGAATTGCAATAGATTGTCAGATTGATGATATTGATATGGGATTTTGTAGTTTGATTGATCTATATCTTGGTTTGATTGGAAGTAGGTTAGAGTAGTGAAAGCAATTATACGTAGAGAATACTTTGCTTTAAAGCATAATTTAACTGCTTTTATCACCACCTGGTTTCTATTACCTATGATGGTTTATTTATTTATATCAATTCCTTTCTCTTTCTATATTAATCTTGAGAATGGAATTAATTATCTGCACTGGTCATCAATAGGGAATTGGATATGCACCTCTTCAATTTTAAGTTATATTATATCAATAAATTTATCATGTAGCTACATATCACCAGATAGCCGATCCAAATCATTGCTTTACAGCTCCTTATCAAACTATGATCATCTTTTAGCAATAGGTATATGGTCTTTTTTAATAGGCTTTATCCAGTTGTTTTTTTCATTCTTAATAACATTGATTCTAAATAGCAGTAATCTATTTTTTTTAGATATACTACTTATTATTATCTATATAATTCCATTGATTTTATTGAGTTCCATGATTGGTATGCTTATAGGTTTTATTTTTACTAATAGTATATTAAAAATGGTTATGGGAGTAGCAATGTTTTTGTTTTTAACTTTTAGCTGTGGGTTATTTATTCCATTAAGCTCAGATGGGTCTAATATATTCTTACTTTCTCCTATTTACGTATCAGTATCTAACATCCAGGCTATTATAAGTAACGATCCCTCTACTATATTTGCATCACTTATTGTGTTAGTAGTATCTATAGCGCTATTTTTTATTAATATTTTTATTAGTCAAAAAGCCTTAAGGTCATAAATATGCAATCTAAAAATATACTAAGTTTAGATGCTGGAGGCTCTAAAATCCGTGCAGTTGTTTTTAATAATTTAGGAGAGACTCTATCTATAGTTGAGAAAGGGTTTGGCGCAAATATATCAATAAACTCTGAGGAGTCTATCAAGAGAATTTTAAAGACAATTTCTGATATATTAGAAGATGTAAGCTTTGGGTATGATGATATTTTTCACTATAGTTTAGGTGTAGCAGGTATATCAGATAAGGATGCGAGAGATTTACTATTTAAACGTTTGGAAGAAAACCAAATTGCAGCGATTACTCACCTTAGTAGTGATGTTAATCCTGTATTTGAGATGAATTGCTCAGATAATAGCGCTATTCTGGCTAGTGTTGGGACTGGATGTATATGTATAGGTAGAGATAGTGAAAACAAAATCTGCAAAACAGCTGGAGAAAGTTTAGATAAAGATCCTGGTAGCGGATTTTGGATGGGCAAGGAGCTCATCGTAAACTTATCATTTAGTAGAAATATTGATCAGGATGAATTAGAATTTAATGAGCTTTTAGATATGTCTCTTAATCATTTTAATACTGCAGAGCTCAATATAGCGATAGATAAAATTATGGAATCAGATGATAGACATCGTGAGATTGCATCATTATCTGGTCCTTTAATAAAACTTGCTGAGGATGGTAATGAGATAGCTCTTTCAATTGTTCAGCAGAGTAGTCAACACATTGCTGAAACCATACTCTTACTGGTAGATCAGATTGAGTATCCCAGTGATGAGATTACAATTATTACAAATGGCAGTATTATGAATAATACATTTTATATGAACTCATTGGCGGATGCAATTAAATTTGATTTTAAAAAAATAAAATGGCTAACTCCTACAATCTCAACTGCATACTATCCTGGTTTATTATCCTGTAAGATGCTGGGTGTGGATATTGGTATTAAAGATATAATTGCTAAAAACGCATGTGCATAATGACAAGAACTATAATTAAATATACATCTGTGTTACTTTGCTTCTCTTTGCTCATAGCATCTAATAGATCATTCAATAAAGTTGAACGACCATTTAGCCATCGTGTTATTATGAATTCAGATCCAACTGGCTGGAAATATCTCAGTTTAAGAGAGCGTATAGCTCAGCTTATTATGGTTAGAGTTAATGGAAAATTTTATAATTCAGAAAGTAGTTATAAAAAGAGTTTAAAAAAATGGATCTCAGATGATGGTATTGGTGGAGTTATTGCATTTACAGGGAATGTTCATGGGACCTATTATAATATACAAGAATTTCAAAGTTGGGCTAATAGTCCATTACTTGTTGCATCAGATTTAGAGCGAGGACTAGGTCAGATGGTTGGAGGGACATTATTTCCAAGCAATATGGCAATTGCAGCTACACAAGATAGTGACTTTGCTTATCAGCAAGGCTATATAACTGCTACAGAGGCACTTGCTATGGGCATTCATGTTATATTTGCTCCGGTTATGGATATCAATAATAACCCAGATAATCCTATTATTAATTTCAGATCATATAGTGATGATCCTGTAGTAGTGTCTGAATTTGGAACATCTTTTATTAAAGGAATAAAATCTGGAGGGGCGATATCCTGCGCTAAACATTATCCAGGTCATGGTAATACAGCTACTGATAGTCATAGCTCTCTCCCAACTATAGAAGGAAGTAAAGAAGAATTACGTAATATGGAGCTATACCCATTTCAAGCGGCAATTGATTCAGATGTTAGCATGATTATGGTAGGGCATATAGCCATGCCAGGGCTAGATTCAACTGGAGAGGCCTCATCTCTATCAAAATTAATTACCTCTGATCTTTTAAAGGATGAAATGGGGTTTGATGGAATTGTAGTAACAGATGCTCTGGAGATGGGTGGAATAACAAAATCAACTTCATCTGGAGAGGCTTGTGTTAGAGCAATAGAGGCAGGAGCAGATATTGTCTTACTTCCTCTTGATGTTACAACTGCAATTAATTCAATCTATGATGCGGTAATAAATGGAAGGATATCTGAAAAGCGAATTAATAAATCTGTTTCTAAAATATGGAAAAGTAAAATCAAATTAGGATTATTTGAGAATCGAAATAGAAAGTGGAGTGATGTTGAAGATAATGTCGGGCTATCTGAAAATACGAATACATCTCAGTTTATAGCAAATAAATCAATTACACACGTTAAAAAAGACAAAAATCTTGTTCCTTAAAAACCT
>CAZKFO010000026.1:0-1958 GCA_964552145.1 uncultured bacterium
TTTAATTCACTTAATGAAATTTATAATGAAAAGGTGGAGTTATTAAAATCATTAGATGATAAAGGAGTAGCCTTCCTTAATATGGAAGATCCTTTTATAAGTAAAGTTAAACTTTCTAAAGATCTAAGAGTTATTAAGTATGGATTTAGTAATAAATTTGATTATTCCGCAGAGATTGATAAAATAAATGGAATAAGCCTTCGCATTAATGGTTCTAAAATAAATCATAAACATCTATCAAGTAATTTAATTAAGAATATATTGGCTGCATTCTCTATTGCATCTGAATTAGGAATTGATGCGTCTAAATTAAATAAAAGTATTAATTCTTTTACTACACCTGATGGTAGGGGTAAGGTAATAGTAATGAATGATTATATAGTTATTGATGATACCTATAATTCTAATTTCACATCAACAGTTGCAGGAATTTCTTCTTTAAAAGCTTTAGAGTACTCTGGAATGAGAAAAATAATAATTCTTGGTGATATGCTAGAGCTTGGTAAAGATGCAAATAAATTCCATGAAAATCTACTAGAGCATATAATTCAAATTGATAAATGTATAGTCTTTACTTATGGAAGTTTAATGAAGTTTTTATATACTAAATCTCAGGCTCTACCCAATTTATCCATTGAACATTTTGAAGATCAAAATCTATTAATAAGAAGGTTAAATAATATTATAACCAAGGAAGATGTGGTATATATTAAAGGCTCTCGTGGGATGAGAATGGAAAATATAATTAAAGGATTATTGTAATGTTATATGAATTATTATATCCACTTAGAGATTATTTTTTTATTTTTAACGTTTTTCAATATTTAACATTTCGTGCAGCAGGAGCTGTAATAACTTCTCTTATAATAAGTTTCTTCATCGGGCCTAAAATCATCCGCACACTCAAATTTCGTCAAATTGGCGAAAAAATCTATAATGGGCCTGAATCTCACCAAAAGAAAGAAGGTACACCTACTATGGGGGGGGTAATTCTATTATTAGCAATTATTCTCCCCTCTATCCTTTGGTGTAAATTAGATAACCCATATTTTCAATTAATTTTATTTACTACGGTATTTATGGGGTTTATTGGATTTATAGATGATTATCTTAAAGTAATCAAATTATATAATAAAGGACTTATTGCTAGGTATAAGCTTCTAGGTCAGTTTATTTGTGGAACTCTACTAGGAATGTATTTAATATCTAATAATAGTTTTGCATTTATTATAGAAAATGGCACTAAAATAGCTATTTCTAATACGGCTATTTCAATTCCTTTTATTTCAAATGGGTATCTTGATATTGGATATTTTTATATTCCACTTGTAATACTAATAATTATAGCATCTTCAAATGCTATAAATTTAACTGATGGATTAGATGGATTAGCAGCTGGATTAGTAGCTATATCTTGCCTCACATTTTCAGCTATTGCCTATGCTACAAGCAGATATGATTTTAGTGACTATTTAAATATCTTTTTTGTTCCAAATTCAGGAGAATTATTTGTTTTTACTTTAATACTTGTTGGTGCTTGTGTAGGGTTTTTATGGTTTAATTCATATCCAGCGAGTGTATTTATGGGAGATACGGGCTCATTACCTTTAGGTACAGCGCTTGGTTGTCTTGCTATTTTATTTAAAAAAGAAATTTTATTAATAATTATAGGTGGCGTGTTTGTTATTGAGGCCTTAAGTGTTATAGCACAGGTTTTATATTTTAAATATACAAAATATAAAAAAGGGACAGGGAAAAGATTATTTAGAATGGCCCCATTACATCATCATTTAGAATTATCTGATTGGCATGAAAGTAAGGTGGTTGTGCGGCTTTGGATAATTGGAGTAATGTTTGCAATAATTTCTTTAACATCTTTTAAAATTCAATGATTAATAAAAATATCACATTTTGGAGAGATAAAAAAATAGCTGTATTAGGTGCAGGGAAAACGGGGG
>CAZKFO010000026.1:1968-5463 GCA_964552145.1 uncultured bacterium
AGCTAGCGAGTTTTATAGGCGCACAAGTATTATTAAGTGATTCAAAAAAAGTACTTAGTAATAATAATATTGATTCTACAATTAAACTTGAAGTTAATGGTCATTCAGATAAAATTCTTAATTATGACTTAATCATCAAAAGTCCTGGTATCCCAAATGATATCCCAATTCTAATTGAAGCTAAGAATCGTAATATTAAGATAGTTAGTGAAATAGAGTTTTCTAGTTGGTTTTCAAAATTACCAATCATTGGATTGACAGGTTCAAATGGTAAAACTACTACCGTTAACTTATTATATACGATATTTAAAAGTGCTGGGCTTAATCCAATATTAGGTGGAAATATGGGCATCCCATTTTCAGATAATGTAATGAAAGAATTACAAGGTTCAGAAATAATAAAGTTTCATATTCTGGAATTAAGCAGTTTTCAATTAGAGCATATATCAAATTTATGTTTGCAGGTAGCTTGTATTTTAAATATCTCAGAAGATCATTTAGATAGATATGAAAGCTATAATGAATATATAAAAGCAAAGTTAAATATAGTTAATTCATTAGATAAGGATGGTATTGTAGTATATAATAAAGATGATCAAATACTTAAAAAATCATTTACTAATATTAAAAATAAGGTTCCTTTCTCTTATATAGATATATCTGATACTTACTTAGATCTTAATTCCTTGCTTTTAAAGGGAAAACATAATCATGCAAATATAATGGCTGCGGTTAAGATATCTGATTTTTTTAATATTGATTATAATGTAATAAAGAAATCTATAGAGTCATTTTCTCCCTTATCTCATAGGTTAGAATTTATTGGGAGATATAACAATTCATCTATTTATAATGATTCTAAGGCAACGAATGTAGATGCTATGCTTGTTGCTTTAGAGTCATTCAATGAGAAGATTGTTTTAATCGCTGGAGGGCTTGATAAAGGGGAAACTAATTTTCGAAATCCAATAGAGCATTATAAAAATAAAATACGTTTTGTATCATGTTACGGAAAAAGTGGTGAGTTTATTAAAGATCAAATACAAAACCTTGTAAAAACTGATTATAATTATTCATTTGTAGATGCAGTTCATAATGCAGTAAAGAATCTTAAGGTAGGTGATTGTCTTTTACTTTCTCCTGGTTGTGCAAGCTTTGATCAGTTTAAGAGTTACGAGGATAGAGGTGATAGATTTAAAGATATAATTGTGGGACTTTCATAATGAAGAATGATATCTACAATTTAAAGATGCTAATTTTTATTTTTTGTGCTATCGGTTTAGTTTTATTATATAGTGCAAGCAGCACTATAGGCTCTTCTCTATTTTCAAATTATCAATATTTTTTTGTTAATCAATCTTTAAGATTGTTTGTAGGTATGTTCCTTCTATTTATAGTATCTTTTATTGATTATAGAATTTATAAAAAGCATCATAAAATAATTTTATATCTATGTTGGGTCTTGATTTTCCTAGGATATTTAACATCACAACACCTCCCTACTTCAAGAGGAATTATTATATCTGGACGTAATATAATTACTACATCAGATCTATCTAAATTTGCCTTGGTTGTATTTTTGGCATCTTTTATTGAAATTAACAGAAGAAAAATTAATGACCTCAAAACTCTGTTTATAGAATTATTACCTTATATTTTTCTTACTCTTTTGATGATATTCTTTCAGCCAGACATGAGTACTACATTTACTATTTCAATTATTTTATTATCAATGATATATATAGCTGGAATCAATTTTAAATACATAGTGTGCACGTTATTTTCTAGTTTATTCATAGTATTAATTAAGATTGTAGTTACTCCTTATCAACGTATTAGATTTTTAAATTGGTATTATGGCGTAGATGATGGGCAAAATACTGCATCAATCCTATCATTATCTAATGGTGGATTTTTAGGATTGGGATTAGGTGAAAGCTCATTTAAAAAAGGTCTTTTACCTGCGGTACATACTGATTTTATATTACCAATTATAGGAGAGGAATTTGGGTTTTTAGGTATTATATCAATCTTCATATTATTCTTTCTTTTTCTTTTTCTTACTATAAGAATTCTACAGCAAGTTCAGGATGTTTTTGGATTTTTTCTTGGTATAGGTGTCGTTCTTAATGTTATCTTCTATTTCTTAATTAATGCTGCTTATGTAGTTGGAATTTTTCCTACAACTGGATTGCCATTACCATTTATCAGTTATGGAGGATCACACTTAGTACTAACCTTAGCTTCAATGGGAATATTATTTAATATTGCTAAACAAGTTCTATCTAAAAAATCTGTGAGCTTATCATTATGAAAAATAGAGCTTATAAAATAATTATTGCTGGAGGAGGAACAGGAGGCCATCTTTTCCCTGCTATTGCAATAGGTGAGAAGCTTATCTCTAATGGAGCAATAGTTAAATATGTAGGAAGCAGGTATGGGATAGAATCAACATATAAGTTTATAGATAAAGAGAGCATAGAACTACTAGACCTAAGAGGGGTTCAGAGAACACTTTCTCTAAACAGTATTCTTAAGAATATTTTATTACCATATAGAATAATAAAATCATTTTTTCAAGTTAGTAGTTTGTTTAGAAGATATAAACCAGATTTTGTTATAGGTACGGGGGGATACTCTTGTGCAATTCCTTTATTTATTGCATTTAGGAAAAGAATTCTTACTGCTATACAGGAGCAGAATGTAATTCCTGGATTAGTTACTAAAAAATTCTCAAATAAAGTAGATTTTATATTTACTTCATTTGATGAAACAGAAGGCTACCTATCAAATCACAAGAACTTACTTTGTATGGGAAACCCTGTTAGAGATATAATAAAAAGTATTGATAAGGTTGATGCAAGCAATGCGTTTAATTTATCTTCAGAGAAATTTACTATCCTTATAATTGGAGGAAGTCAAGGTGCCGAATCAATAAATAAACACTTTCTCCGCAATCTAAATCATTATATTGATAAAGATATTCAAATTATATGGCAGGTAGGTTCAAAATCTAAAAATATTATTAATCAGGTAAATAATTCTAATATTAAAGTATACAAGTTTATTAATGATATGGGGATCGCATATTCAGCATCTGATTTAGTTATTTCTAGGGCAGGTGCTACAGCTATATCTGAGATAATATCATTAGGAAAGCCTTCTATATTAATTCCTTATCCACACGCGGCTAATAATCATCAGGTTGCTAATGCTTTAGCCTTGCAGAATCATAAGGCTGCTTTGATGATTAAAGAAGAAAATTTAAAAGAGGGTAAACTAGAGCAATTCATTAGTGATTCCTCAGAATTTAAAGTAGTGATGAAAGATATGGCCTTGAATGCAATTCAATTTTCAAAAAAAAATTCCGCAGAATTAATTGCAAATAAGGTAATAGATGAGGTGAGCAATGCTAGGTAAAGTTAAATCAATATATTTTATAGGTATAGGTGGAATAGGGATGAGTGGCATAGCAGAGTTGCTAATCAACTTAGG
>CAZKFO010000026.1:5473-17496 GCA_964552145.1 uncultured bacterium
CGGATCAGATTTAGTGAATAGCGATAGAACTAATTATCTTAGTAATATTGGTGTTAATATAAAGATAGGTCATTTAGAGGAAAATATAAAAGATGTTGATTTAGTAGTTTATTCTTCAGCTGTAAAGAAAGATAATTGTGAAATAATTGAGGCTAAGAGACAAGGCATTCCTGTTATAAAAAGAGCAGAGATGTTAGGTGAGCTCTTAAAAGTTAAAAAATATAGCATTGCAGTATCTGGCACACATGGAAAAACTACCACAACATCAATACTAGGTTCGATTCTTGATGAAGTAGGCTTAAATCCAACTATTGTTGTAGGTGGCATAGTCAAAGAGATTAAATCAAATTCATTGCTTGGCGATGGTAATATTATTATTGTTGAGGCTGATGAGTATGATAGAACCTTATTATCTCTTAAACCATCCATGTCAATAGTTACAAATATCGACTATGAACATATTGATATTTACCCAGACTTGGAGGACTTAAAGGAAACTTTTATAGATTTTATTAATTCAACGCCATTCTATGGTATGAATGTTGTTTATTATGATGATGATAATATAAGATCTATAATCTCTAGAATAAAACGTCCGTATCTAACTTATGGAAAATCATCTGATTGTGATATTAGATATTCTAATCCAGAATTTGATAAAAATTCATCTAGATTCAATTTATTTGTTTATGGTAAAGACTATGGAAAGGTTGAGTTAAGTGTTCCAGGAGAACATAATATTTTGAATGCACTTGGAGCTATTGGGGTAGCATTAGAATTAGATGTGTCAATTAATGATATTAAATCTAATATATCAAAATATAGTGGTGTTGAAAGACGATTTGAAATAAAGCATAAAACAAAAAACAATATAACTATTATAGATGATTATGCTCATCATCCATCTGAAATAGATGCAACGATATCAGCTGCTAAAAGTGGATGGAATATAAATAATTTAATTATTGTATTTCAACCTCACCTCTACTCTAGAACAAAAAATTTCCATGAAGAATTTTCTAAATCATTGTCTGCTGCTGATATTGTTATCCTTACAGATATTTATCCAGCAAGAGAAAAAAAGATTGAAGGAGTTACCTCTCAAATGATATTAGATAATTTAGATAGTGTAGATTCATTTATATACTCAAAAGAAGATATCCCAAATAATCTTATTAATATTGTAGATGATAATGATATGATTATTGTGATGGGGGCTGGAGACATAAAATCTATTACTTCAGATATATATAATCAAATAGAGAGTTGCAATGTTTAATATTCAATTAAAAGATAAGATTCTATTTTATTCACTAAATATAGTTCTTATAACTACAGTTGTTTTTTCGTCACTTGTTTTTCTAAGTAATAACGAATCATTCAACATACAGAGAATATTAGTAGTAGGGTCTAATTTAACACAAGAGAAAACTATTAAGAATCAATTTTCAAATTTAATTGATACGCCAATTTTGTTTATAAGTAAGAGCGAAATTCAGGATAAGTTACTTGCTAATCAACTGATTTCTGAAGCATATACTTATTTACTCTTGCCTAATACTGTAATTCTAGATATTAAGGAAATAGTTCCCATTAGCTTATTATCTATAAATGGTAATGATTTTTTCATTGATAATAATCAATCATTTTGTAGTGTTTCAATGCACAGTCCTATTTCTGTACCTAAAATAAGAGTTAATGGACTAAGCTCTATAGATATGTTTTTTAAGGATCCTGCTTACGATTTAATTAGAAACATTTATAATGACAATATAGATTTTTTCTATTCTATTGATACTATTATTTCTAATAAGAATAAAATTAATATCAATTTAAGAAATAATAGTTATGTGATATTTGATTCTAATAATCATATCACTCAATTAAAATATTTAAACTCATTTATTGAAATTTCTAGTGAATTCTATAAAAAAGATTTTGAATACATAAAATTTGTAGACTCGAATTTAATTGTTAAAGGGATGAGTTAAAAAATATGGATAATGATAGAATTATAACAGGTATAGATATTGGTACTACAAAAATTGTAGCTGTTATTGCTAATTACTCTTATTCATCTTCAGACAGTAAAGAGAATATTGAGATATTAGGGATAGGAGAACACCCTTCAGAAGGATTAAAAGGCGGTGTTGTTGTTGATATAGAGAAAACAATTAATTCATTGGAACAGGCAATTAAGCAGGCTGAAGAAGAAGCTGAATCTGAAATTGATGATGTTTATGTTGGAATCACTGGTGATCATATTAAGTGTATTAATTATACAGGGAAGGTTCCTATTAGTAACTCTTCTCAAGTTAATGGAATTGGTAGTGAAATTACACATAAGGACATCGAAAGAGTGCGTGAGGCATCTCAAGCTATCAATATGTCTCCAGGAAGAAGAATACTTCACACTCTTTCACAGTCATTTGAAGTTGATAATAGAAAGGGTATTAAAAAACCTCTTGGTTTATCAGGTAATACTTTAAGTGTAAAGGTGCATTTAGTTACAAGTCTTATTAATGTTGAGAAAGATATTGAAACATGCTTTAAAAAAATAGGAATTAGAATTACTGATTTTGTTTTAGAACCACTAGCATCATCACACTCAGTCCTAGATCAAAATGAAAAAGATATGGGTGTTGTTCTTATAGATATAGGAGGAGGAACTACAGATATTGTATTATATCATGATGGAGGGATTCAGCATTCTTCAGCTATTCCATTAGCAGGTCATAATATTACACTAGATATATCAAAAATATTTAAAACAAGTTTTGATCAAGCGCAAGATCTAAAGCATAGCTATGGATTATCAAAAAAAGAATTAGCTGAGCAAAGTGAAATAATTGAGATTGATGGAGTTAGAGGAAGAGAATCTAATACTATATCACAGCTTGATTTAGCTGAGGTTATAGAACCTAGAATAACAGAAATACTTCAGCTCTCTAATGAGAAAATTAGAGAGAGTGGATTTAAAGATAAATTAAATTTTGGTATTGTTATAACAGGTGGTGGCTCTCAATTAAAGTATATTGTTGATTTAGCTCAAGAAATATTTTGCATGCCAGTTAGAATTGGATTACCTGAATTAATTGATGAAAATTATGATGCTTATAAGGATAATCCCAGATATTCAACTGCTATTGGGATGATACAATATGCAGTAGAAAATTATAAAGAGCAAAACTCAATTTTAGATAATAAAAGTTCAATTCCATTTTTAAATTTTTTTAAAACTAAAATAAAAAAGTTAGTCAAGTGGTACTAATAAATAAGGAGATAATATGTTAATAGAGCCTTGTAATCTAACAGATCAAAAAGCTAGAATATTTGTTATTGGTGTGGGTGGTGGTGGTGGTAACGCATTAAATAGGATGATTGAGGAAGGAATGACTAGCGTAGACTTTGTGGCTATTAATACTGATGCGCAAGACTTAGAATACAATAATTCACAAACGAAACTTCAAATTGGTAAAGAATTAACTCAAGGTCTGGGAGCTGGAGCAAACTCTGATATTGGAAGAGAAGCTGTCGTAGAGAATAAAGAAGTTATTGTAAAGACGTTATCTAATGCTAATATGGTATTTATTACTGCTGGTATGGGGGGCGGCACAGGTACTGGGGCAGCTCCTGCAATCGCATCTATTTCAAAAGAACTAGGCATTTTAACTGTTGGAGTTGTAACACAGCCATTTAAATTTGAAGGTCCTATGAGAAAAAATAGGGCGATTGAGGGTATTAAAGAACTCAAAAAAAATTGTGATACATTGATTGTGATTCCTAATGAAACAATTTTAGAAATAACAGATATAAAAACTACAGTAAAAGAATCATTTAAGATTGCTGATGAAGTTCTATTACAAGCTACCAAGGGGATATCTGATCTGATTAATGTCCCAGGTGAGATTAATCTAGATTTTGCTGATGTAAATAGGGTGATGTTGAATGGTGGAGATGCAATAATGGGCACAGGGTTAGCTAGAGGTGAAGAGAGGGCCATACTTGCAGCTCAGCAAGCAATAAATTCTCCTTTACTTCAGAATAAGAGTATAAAAGGAGCAAAGGGGGTATTGATTAATATTACTAGTTCAGAGGATTTAGGTATTCATGAGTTAAATCAGGCCTCTGAATTAATATATAAAGCTGCTGGATATGACTCTGATGGACATACTGAACAAGAGCATGGTGAAATTATTCATGGATTTACAATTGATAATTCATTAGATGATGAAGTGAGAGTTACAGTGATTGCAACAGGGATTGACTCTAATGATATTGAAGATAAGAGCAAGAGCTCAGATTTAAATAATAATCGTTATAATATCCCTGATCATAATCATAATAATCCACAAACTTCCATAAATATTATAAATAGTAATAGTAACGTTGAACCTGAAAACAGAGATGATATTAATAGTAATAGCTTAGGTGTAAGTAATAGTCCTCTCAAAGATGAATTGGATTCTAATAATGAGCTTCCTAATGAATTAGATATTTCTAATGATTCCATTAAAGATGAATTAGATACCAATGACAGCTCAGTTCCAGTTTTTAGTGAAGATCTAGATGTTCCCGCGTATTTAAGAAATAATAGGTAAAGATTATCTTATTATAGATAAAACGTTACGTTTATTATAAGACTTATTATTAAACTTGATATCTAGCGTGTATATATAGCTCCCGCTTGGAACAAGATTAGATTTAGAGTCTTTACCATCCCATTCAATAGATATGAAGTTATTCATTTGCTGACTATCTTTAATAGTATTTATAGCAATTCCATCTTGAGTGTATATAGTTAATTTAGTATCAATTTGTGTATTTGGAATATCTTTAATTTGGTATGTAAAGAATGTTCTATCAAAAAATGGGTTAGGGAAGTTATATACATTGAAGATCTGTTCTTTTGAAGATTCAGCTTTCAAATTAATTATTAAACTATCAAGAGTTTTATTATTTGCATTATCCCATGCCTCTACATAAAGGATATTATTTTTTTCTAGGTCAATAGGTGTAGAAAAACTAACCCCATTACATGATTCCAAGTGCGTTACTTCAGGATTATAAATTATGTTCATATAATTGTTAAACCAAAATTTCGTTGAATGTCCTATCCCATTAGATGTATTAATGTCGAGGGGGTCTAGTATAAAAACATCTATTATATTATTAGATGTGATATGGGAATTGTCTAAGAGCTCAACATCATTCATCCAGAAAGAAATTTCTGGTCCTGTTAAGTCATTTATTAGATTGTAGTTCTCATCTGATAAATGATTTATATTGATTTGATTTGAGTAGCTTATGAGATTATGTCCAAATCCTTCTGTATAATATTTCATCTTAAGATTCTCATATGACATTAGGTCAATAGGAGGGGTGTAGCAGCTATTTCCAGAAAAGCTATTTTGATATATAATATTTGGTATACTAAAACTTAGATTGATGTCTTCATTATCTTCTTCAAAAATTATGGTCATTTCATTATTGCTGCTATACACTTCCATATAGTGATAATCATTATCATTGTTTGAATTAATTTGAAGAGGGGTTAGAAGGTTGATTTCATCAGGAAAAGTTATAGCGCTCTGATCAATTTTAGCAAAAGGTAAAGGCAAGGCAGGATCGCCTAGTATATCAAATAGATAGCCTCCATTATCAGGGCAGTCTGAACTACCTAGATATTCAGATGATAATAATTGATTTTTTGCTTCTAAAAAAATATCTCCCAATCTAGAATCATCATTGATATCTTCAATGTAATTTTTTATTTCATAATAAAAATTATATAAGAACATTTTATTAACATGTATGCTTATTGCTCTAGTTGCACCAATGATAGAGATTGCTGCATCTGTATCAAACAGTAAAGATTCTGATATAGATTCAGTGTTATCATACCTACCAAAATAACAAGTTCCAGCCATCCAAATAGGGAGTTTGTTATTTTCAATATTAATAAGTGGAATATCTCTATCTTTTTCAATAATGTGTTCAGCTGCCCATTTTTGAGTATCTCCATGGCCAATATAATTAATTAATGCTGCGCCTTTATTAAGATTGGTAATTATATCTTCAGTAAGCTCGGGTAGTATTCTGTGTGATCCATTGTATGTTGCTTCATACATGGGACCGTACAGTGTTTTTATAAAACTTATTTCTGACATAATTGTATATAGCGAATCTGATATTTGAGTATGTTCTATCTCTTTCTTAATTTTAGAGTTTGGTTTAATTTCATCATCTGATACTAAAATTAATTTGTTTTTCCATGTCCCATGTATTTGATTATCTAAATAGTTTTCTAGCTTATTAGCATAATTAAGAGCCTGTTCAATATTAGATGCTGGGATTCTTCCAGTTGCTAATCTAGGTTTTTCATCTTCACTTATTGATGAGTATAAATCATCTGAGGGATATTCAGTTTCTTGTCCATCCTCACATCCATCATATTCTTGCTGTGTTATGCTCTTATATAAGTAAGGAAAATTATTTTCATCTCCAATTAGCAGCAAATATCTTAAGTTTTCATCAGAATTAATTTTATCAGATATAAATATGTTTATATCAGTATTTATATCATTTATTAAGACAACCTCCGTATCTAAGAAATAATCTTTTTCATTATTATTATAAATATCAGAGATCTTATACGCTGCAGCACTTAGCTCATCTGATGTTATAATTAGATAATCTGTACCAAAAAGGATATTTAAGGCTATAGATATACCAATAATAGACTTTACTATATTTTTATTAGACATCATATTAAATTCAGTTAAATCTTACTCTATAACTTATTATATTAAGACATAAAATTGTTCCTAAAAATTTAAGTTTATGATATTTGATTTTGATAAAATAAAAAAACACTACGCCTCTTTAGATGAAAAAGTTAATAAAGCTAGAAAACTTTTAAATAGGCCACTTACTTTAACTGAGAAGATACTTTATTCTCATGCAAGTAAAATTAATATATACTCACGTGGTGAAGATTATGTTGATTTCCATCCAGATAGGGTCGCAATGCAAGATGCAACTGCACAGATGGCATTACTACAATTTATGATGGCAGGAAAAGATAAGGTAGCAGTTCCTTCTACCGTTCATGCAGACCATTTAATTCAAGCTAAAATAGATGCAAAGGTAGATTTGTCTAATGCCTTAGATTCAAATTCAGAAGTATATGACTTCTTATCATCTATATCTAAAAAATATGGAATTGGATTTTGGAAACCAGGAGCAGGTATAATACATCAGGTAGTATTAGAGAACTATGCATTCCCTGGTGGAATGATGATAGGAACTGATTCTCATACAGTTAATGCTGGTGGATTAGGAATGATAGCAATTGGCGTTGGAGGAGCAGATGCAGTTGATGTTATGGCTGGCATGCCATGGGAACTAAAATTCCCTAAAATTATAGGTGTAAAATTATCTGGGAGTCTCAGTGGTTGGGTTTCTGCAAAAGATGTAATCTTAAAATTAGCTGGAATTTTAACGGTTAAAGGTGGAACCGGATCGATCATTGAATATTTTGGAGAAGGAGCTAAATCTCTATCATGTACGGGGAAAGGAACAATATGTAATATGGGCGCAGAAGTTGGAGCAACTACCTCAACATTTGGATATGATGACTCTATGTCTAGATACTTAAGAGCAACTTCTCGTTCTGAATTAGCAAATTTAGCTGATAAAATTAAAGAACATCTAACTGGTGATGATGATGTCTATTTGAATCCAGAGCAATACTTTGATAGAGTGATAGAAATAGATTTATCAAAATTAGAACCTTATTTAAATGGTCCTTTCACTCCAGATAGAGCGACGCCCATATCAAAGATGACTGAAGAAGCTAAAAAGAACGACTGGCCTACAGATGTTAAGGTTGGTTTGATTGGTTCATGTACGAATTCATCATATGAAGATATCTCTAGAGCAGCTTCAATAGCAGATCAAGCATATAAGAAGGGAATCCAATCAAAAGCAAAGTTTACAATCACCCCTGGATCAGAGCAAGTTAGATATACGATAGAGAGAGATGGCTATATTGATATATTTAACAATATTGGAGCGGATGTGTTTGCTAATGCGTGTGGCCCTTGTATCGGTCAATGGGCTAGAGAGGGTGCAGAAAAAGAAGAGAAAAACACAATTGTTCATTCATTTAATAGAAATTTCACTAAGAGAGCTGATGGAAATCCTAATACTCATGCTTTTGTAGGCTCACCAGAGCTTGTAACTGCATTAGCTATATCAGGAGATTTAACTTTCAATCCTATGAAAGATACCCTGAGAAATAATAAGAATGAGAAAGTTATGCTTGATGAGCCAAGTGGATATGAACTTCCTACTTTGGGTTTTGATGTTTTAGATAATGGTTATCAAGCGCCCACACCTAATCTTCCTAAAATAGATATCAAAGACATCAAAATTGATAAGGATTTTTTTAAAGATAAAGGAATTATTGAAAAATTAGAAGGGGTATTTTCAGCGATTAAAAATGAAGCGAGCGAAACAAAGCAAATGGTTTTCTTAATCAATAAATATTTTATAAATAAAGATGATTTTTCTTCTAAGGATGAACTTGCTGTTAAAGAACAGTTTAAAGATCTATTAAAGATAGCAGGTTTATCAGTTCCTGCTATTGTTCCATTTATGAAGTTCACTATTCCATTTATTGTTAAGCTAGGCAATAAATTAGGTGTAGATATTCTTCCAAGTTCATTTAGTGAAGAGAATAAAACTAAAATTATTATCAACCCTAATTCAGATCGACTGCAGCTACTTGATAGATTCTTAGAATGGGATGGAAAAGATATTAAAGGGATAAGACTTCTAATTAAGGCAAAAGATAAGTGCACTACAGATCATATATCAATGGCTGGCCCATGGCTTAAATATCGTGGACATCTTGAGAATATCTCTCAAAATCTCCTTCTAGGAGCAACAAATTATTTTAATGGGAAAGTCAACTCCGTTTTTAATCCTATAACTAAAGAATATATGGAGACTCCAGCTTTAGCTCGATATTTTAGAGATCAAAATATATCATCTCTAATTGTAGGGGATGAGAATTATGGTGAAGGATCATCCAGAGAACATGCTGCTATGGAACCTAGATTCTGTGGAGTAAAGGCAGTAATAGTTAAATCTTTTGCTAGAATACATGAAACCAATTTAAAAAAGCAAGGTGTTCTTGCATTTACATTTAAGGATAAGAACGATTACGATAAAATTCTTGAAGATGATACTTTTGACATTAATGGTTTGGAAAGCTTTTCTGAATCTGAAGATCTGCAACTAGTTGCTCATCATTCAAATGAGACATCTACAAAAATTTCTTTAAGGCATACCTTTAATGGAAATCAAATAGAGTGGTTTAAAGCAGGTAGCGCTTTGAATCTTATCGCATCTCAGAATGAAAAATAGTAATCTTGTACTTGTCACTGGTGCATCCTCTGGTATCGGAAAAGAAATATCTAGAAAACTATGTAAAAGTGGCTTTGAGGTAATATTAACCGCAAGGAATAAAAAAAAGCTAGTTAAACTAAGTGATGAGCTATCAAATTCTGGATATATATCCTATGTCATTCCATGTGATATCAGCAATGAATCTGATGTTAAAAATCTATTTAGTCAATCTAAAGAGATTGGATTCGTAGGATCTATAGTAAACAATGCTGGGTTTGGAAAGTTTTCTAGTATTGAGAAGGTGACAACTGAAGATTGGGATAATCAAATCAATACAAACTTGAGAGGCTCTTTTCTTATTACTAGAGAATTTGTGGGAGAAATGATTCAGCAAAAAAATGGTAGGATTGTTTTTATAAATTCTGTTGCTGGAAAACATGGATATCCATATTCAGCAGCATACGTCTCATCAAAATTTGGATTAAGAGGTTTCTCTGAATCTATAAGAAACGAGTTGAGAGAATATAATATAAAAGTAATATCTATACATCCTGGAGCAATCAGCACAAATTTTTGGGATAATGTAGATATAGATTTCCCCAAATCTGAGATGCTAGATCCAAAGTGCATAGCAGATTTTACTTTGCAGGCAATTACCTCTCCAGGAAATACCGTTGTAGAAGAAGTGGTAATAAGAAGAACTTTAGGTGATATGTAGATTTATTTTATTCTATTTTACTGCTCAACACTAAATAAAATCTATAAAACTATTTCTCTTGTAGAGTCCCCTCTGTAGTATTAAATTTCTTGGCTTTAAACAAAAATTGTTTTTTGAGATGAAAATATGCTAGAACAGTTACAAGATCATTTATCTAGGGTAGTTAAGAATATTAAGGGTAAAGGAAAAATTACCGAGTCTAATATATCTGAAACTATGAGAGATATAAGAATTGCATTGCTTGAGGCAGATGTAAGCTTAAGCGTTGCCAAAAAATTTGTTGAGCATGTAAAAGAAAAAGCTTTAGGAGATAAGGTCTTAAATGCAGTATCTCCTGGTCAGCAATTTACAAAGATATTGCATGATGAATTATGTTATTTCTTAGGTGATGAATCTCATGAAATTAATTTTAACGATTCAGGAATTACAATTATAGTCCTGGCTGGTTTGCAGGGTTGTGGAAAAACAACCACGGCTGCAAAATTAGCACGTTTTTTGAAAACAACTAAAGGTAAAAATCCATTGCTTATTGCAGCTGATTTACAGAGACCTGCAGCTATTGATCAATTAATAAAATTAGGAAAAAGTATTGATGTCGAAGTCTTTAATAATAAGAAGAAAAGTCCAGAAGCTGTTGTTAAAGAAGGTTTTAAGTATGCGAATAAGGATGAATATGATACGGTAATAGTAGATACTGCAGGTAGATTGCATATAGATGATGAGATGATGTCAGAGCTTAGCTCAGTGGTTAATATAGAAACTCCTCATGAAATACTATTTGTTGCAGATGGAATGTCTGGTCAAGATGCTGTAAACTCTGCTAAGACTTTTAATGAGAAGCTAAATTTATCTGGAATTGTATTAACTAAAATGGATGGAGATTCTAAAGGTGGTGCAGCTCTATCTGTGAAGGAGGTTATTGGTAAGCCTATAAAGTTTGTTGGAACAGGCGAATCCATTGATGCTCTAGATCAGTTTCATCCAGATAGGTTCTCGAGTAGAATCTTGGGGATGGGTGATGTAATTTCTTTAGTTGAAAAGGCGCAATCTGTTATTGACAAAGAATCAATTGATGATTTAGAGGAGAAATTAGCTAGTAATACTTTTTCTTTAATTGATTTTCAGAATCAAATTAAACAGATAAAGAAGATGGGTTCACTATCAAAAATGATAGAGATGATACCAGGTGCAAAAAAAATAAAATTAGATAATATTAATGATGACAGTATAAAATGGGTTGAGGCAATTATATCTTCAATGACAAAGGAAGAAAGATTAAACCCAGATTGCATTGATGGCTCTAGAAGGAAGAGAATTGCTAATGGAAGTGGAAGACCAATTAGAGAAGTGAATTCTCTTCTAAAACAATACAAGCAAATGAAGATAATGATGAAGAAAGTTGGAAAAAATAAAGGAAAATTCAATTTTCCTTTTAACATAAATAACTAGGAGGTTAGATAATTGTCAGTAAAATTAAGATTTAAGAGAATGGGAAGAAAAAAAAGACCATATTATAGGTTGGTTGCAATCGATTCAAAAACCAGAAGAGATGGCCGAGAAATAGAGAGATTAGGTTGGTATAATCCTAGTAGTGTTGATGTTCAGTTTAAAATTAATGAGAGTAGGATCGTTCATTGGTTAGATAATGGAGCAATTCCATCTCTAACAGTAAAGAATCTACTTGGTAAAGAGGGATTTAATCACAAATATCATTTAATTAGAATGGGTAAGTCTGAAGAAATTATTGAAAAAGAGATGCAAGAGTTTTTGGAAAGGCAAAAAAATAGAGAGCTTAATAAAGCAGAAAAAAGAAGAATAAAAAAAGAAGAAGCTAATAAAAAGGCTGTTGCAGAGGAAGCACCGGCAGAAGAAGCTGTTGCAGAGGCGG
>CAZKFO010000027.1:0-17211 GCA_964552145.1 uncultured bacterium
TAAATCTAAAATAATTAAACCTACAGAAAATTTTAAACTTGGAATATTTGCAGCAACTGCAGGGATATTTGTCTTCTATCTAATTAATATGATTATGAGCTTCTTTGGATCTGGAATTCCATTAATGAATCCATCAAATGCATCTTTATTTAGTATAGGATTTAGCGTATTTGTAGTGATTATCGCATCTTTAAATCTTGTTCTTGATTTTGATTTTATAGAGGAGGGAGCAGAAAATGGTGCTCCAAAATATATGGAGTGGTATGGAGCCTTTGGACTCTTAATTACGCTGGTGTGGCTGTACTTAGAGATACTCCGTCTCCTCGCTAAATTACAATCTAGAAAATAAATTTATATGGAAAACCACATATATTGTAGTGCCATTAAGTGAAAAACACTATCTATAGCGTTAAAGTAATACTTTAAATATTTGTTTGGATATAATACTATTTATAACCTAATTTAAATACTGAAAGTGATTTACAAGTCATTTTCACGTTTTTTGCATAATTTTTAAGTCTAGTAAAAATTCTAAAATGCTTGACATTTTAGATAATAACAAAACAAGGAGAAAACAATGAAAAGCGCATTAAACAATGTAAACAGTTGGGTAGGTGGTATCGTTGGTTTACTTAAAACTGTGATTGTCTTTTTTGTATTCGTTAATATCTTATACGTGACTAATGTAAACCCTATTGGTGGTATCATAGAGTTAGTTGATTCATTTGTTAATGGTGGATTAGCTGGTCTTCTAGCACTAATAGTATTTGCTTCTTTCTTGGATTAATATCCCGAATACTAAACCATTGAATAATAGGCTCTTTTAAAGGGCCTATTATTCAAAACTTCAGGAGGTTATAATATGAAAGGTGCAATGACTTTAATCACTAATTGGCTTAATGACATTACAGATGTTATAAAAGCTTTAATTGGCTTAGGTGTTGCCGTTGGTATTCTATTTAATGACTACTTTGGCGTAATTGCTGGAATTGGTACATTAATGGGACAGTTTGGTGATGCAGGAGTAGCAGGCTTAATTGCTTTGCTAATTTTAGTATCATTTTACAATAAGGTGAAGTAACTAAGCTTCAGTGATAAATATTAAAAAGCCTCAATTTTATTGAGGCTTTTTTTTATTCATCTATTTTTTTCTTACCTGACTTCTACTGTTTCAACATTAATTTCCTACTATTAAAAATCATAATAAAAATATAAAATGGAATTATCATTAGATAAATCACAAAGTCTATTTTTGGAAATTTTATTTTCAATCTATTATAGAATGAGTATACAATAATAGCCTCTGGAATTACCTTAATTAAAATAGCCAGCAAGAGATAGATGCTAGGTGCATCGACAAACATACTTACAGCGCTTATAAATAGAATATTGATGAAGCCGTATATTATATAAAAATATTTAAGATTAGGCTGAGATAATATTGATAAATATTTCTCATTAATATATATATTGGAATTCAATACACCCTTACTAGAAAGATTGCTATAATCTTTTGATAGAATATCTATGAAGGTATTTTTTTTAATCATTAAGCAATCATGGTATAGATCTATCCTACTTAGAATGCCTTTATTTATACTAGAAAATTTGAGCATTGTACAAAAAGAGTGAAATAGCTGAAAGAAGATATCTTTTCGTTGTGTGCATCTATAGATGATAGGGATAAGAAGAGTTGAATTATTGCCTTGAAATAGCAGGTTTGATAATTCTTGAATTATATTTTTAGGTAAGCTCATTCCACTTTTAATTATTAGAACTTCCTCTGCTATCATAATATGTTCATCTAAGTCTAAATAATGGTCCTGGCTTTCAAAGTTACTTGATTTAATAACATTAATTTTTAAAAACACATTCTCATATAATTTGAGAATGGATTTAATATCTTCATGTGAAAAATCAAATATAATTAGATTAATTTTTTTAGATTGATATGTTTGAGATTTAATGCTATCTATAGTTACCAGTAAATCACTTAAATGATTTAAGTGATTTATTATTATATCTTGTTTGTCAGCTACCTTGAAATTTTTCTCATTATTTTTTTCTGTTATATCAAATAGCCAGAGGAGAAGAATACAGTATACTATAAAAACAAGTATCATAATCTTCTTCCCTTCCATGTAAAAAAATATGGGAAATAGCTTAATAAACCAATTATACATATATAAGGGATATGTGATATCTGCCAGATGATAAAATCTTTTGTAAATATGGGGACAGATAGTTTTTGTGCCCCAAATAAAATTAAAAGATACTCTATCGCCATTTTAGCCAATAGTAATATCCCAATTAGTTTGTATGATACAGATGTAGTTAGAATTGTTATAGGTATTGATATATAAAAAAGGTAAGTCATAAGCATTGTTAAAAAGAACCACAAATTTAATTTCCAGATTTTATTTGCGTCGGCGACCCACCTAACACGTTGTGCTATAAATTTCATTAAACGAGTTTCTACCCTTGGATTAACAGTAGCATTAGGATGATCAACAAAGGATAATTTTGCTCCATAGTATTTACATAAATGCATAAAGGCAGTATCATCACCAATGAATTTTTTAATTTTTTTAAAGCCACCAACCTGTTCATATAAATTTTTAGTAAACCCCTGATTTTGACCAGTGCATGCCCAAGGTGATTTGAAGTAAGATGAGGCTCTACATATAATCATTAGAAGTAAGAAATCAATGCGTTGAAATGATGATATCCAATTAAAATTATTATTTATTTTAACAACTGAATTACCTACCAGATAATTATATCCAGAATTATAATGTTGCTCCATGATAGCAACCCAATTTCTAGGTATATGACAATCTACATCTGTAAATAACAAATGATTAAATGCTGCCTCTTTAATACCTGCATCTAAAGCTTTTTGTTTTCGTTTTAGATTCAAATCACCACTTTTAGAGGATACATATTTAAAGCGACTGTCGCTTTTTATCACTTCATATATTATATCTTTAGTATTATCTGTCGATTCATCATCAACTAATATAAATTCAATATCTTTATCATATATCTGACTTTTTAAGTATTGTATTATTCTACTAGTGGAATTACCTCCATTGCGAATTGCAATAATAACACTAATCCCTGGAATATTTAATTTTTTATTATATTTACTTTGAAAGTATGCAGTACCAATAAAAAAATATAAGAATGTAAGAATGTAGAAGCAAAATAGTACTAAGAACATAAATTTAGCATACTTGTCTTAATCTAGAAATCCAAACTTGCTCATCCACTCATCATCTACAAAACCACTTAGATAGTTTCTAATTGAATCTGGTAAGATAATTAAACAATTTTGATTTTGATTTAGTGTGCTTGCAACCTGTAGCGCTGCCCATACTGCAGATCCAGATGATCCTCCAATAAAAAGGCCTTCCTCTCTAATTAATCGGCGTGCCATTTGAAATGAGTTTTTATCATTCACTTTTATATATTTATCAACTAATTCATTATCTAAGACATCTGGAAAGAAATCATATCCAATCCCTTCAACGCGATATGAGTGGATATCATTTCCTCCTCCTAGAATTGATCCATAGGGATCAACACCTATAATCTGAATATCATTATTATATTGCTTTAATCTTTTTGCAATACCAGTAATTGTTCCACCTGTACCAACACCCATAACCACCATATCAACTTTTCCATCTAGATCATCTATAATCTCCTGCGCAGTACATTTAAAATGGATATCAGGATTAGCAGGATTAGCATACTGATCCAGTATATGTGAATTTTCTATTTCATTATTTAATTTTTTTGCAATTCCAATATGACTGTCTGGGCTGTCCCAAGCAGCTTCAGTAGGGGTTCTTACAATTTCTGCGCCCAATGCTTTTAATACAACTTCTTTTTCCTTACTCATTTTTTCAGGCATTGTAATAATCATTTTATACCCCTTAACTGCAGCAGCAAGGGCCATTCCAATACCTGTATTACCAGAAGTAGGCTCTATTAATGTATCTCCGGGTTTGATTCTCCCTTCATTTTCTGCCTCTAATACCATATTATAACCTATTCTATCTTTAATGGAACCTCCAGAATTAAAGAATTCACATTTTACAAGTAGATTACATGAAAGTTCAGAGCCTATTTTATTTAGCTTAACAATAGGTGTATTACCTATTGCCTCTAAAATATTATTAAGTATTTTCATAAAGGAATTTAATACTGATATAATTTGGTAGATAGAATTATTTTAATTACTTACGCTTAAAAAGCATTACTTTTTTGAATTGATTCTCTTCTCCAGAAAGCATTCTTTTTATATTGGATCGATGAGTAAATACAATGAATATAAAACTAATCATTGAAAATATAATAAAGCTAATATCATAATATAAAGAATATAGAAATAATACAGCGCACGCAGTTATTGTGCTTAGCCCTACAAATCCAGTGATTAGTACCATAATAATCCATATACATACAATAAATATAGCTGATTGAGGGTTTGCTATAATTAAGACTCCAAGGAGAGTCCCAGCTCCCTTCCCTCCTCTGAAATTATAAAAAATTGGATATACGTGTCCGATCATCGCAGAAAACCCACATAAAAGCATTAACTCTTGATTATGTTGAGATAAATATGCAGGTAAAGCACCTTTTAGTAAATCTATAATAAATGTTAAGATTGCAAATATAATTCCAACACTTCTAAGTGCGTTTGTTCCTCCAGCATTTCCACTTCCCATATTCCGTATATCTACATTCCATATTTTCCCCATTAATAAGCTTCCTGATACGGAGCCTAATAAATAGCTAAGTAAGACATAAACTAATATCATATTTGAATAATTAGTCATTAATTACCTTTTGCAAACCAATTCCGAGTGCTCCAGGGCCGGAATGAACTCCAAGTGCTGACCCCAGGTCTACAAGGTCAATATCATCAATATTTTTAAAATGATTTTGCAGGTAGTTGATTAATTCATGCCCCTGATTCTCTGCATTGCTATGAGCAATAGAAATGTTATAATGATAATTTTTTTCTAATTTTTTAAGAATAAATTTTCCCATTTTTTTGTTTAGATTTTTATTTCCCCAGAATGCACCAGCAAGCTTTAGATTACCCTCACTATTTGTTGTTAGTATAGGCTTTATATTTAAATAATTTACTATTGTACCTTGCAATTTGGGTACTCGACCACCTTTTATAGCATAGCTTACATCTCTAATTGCTAAGAAAATTTCTGTATTATCAATTAAAGTATTAATTTTTTCGACTACTTGATTATGATCATTAATTTTACGTGCTATTTTATCAGCAGATTTTACAATTAATCCTAGCCCTACAGATGCCGATAATGAATCTATAGATGTTATTTTGAAGTCTTTAATTTTTCCAATTGCATTTCTACATGATTGAATGGTCCCACTTAATTTCTCAGGAATATGTATTGATATAGCAGATTTATAATGAGATGATAAATATTCAAATTTATTAAGAAAATCTCCGATAGCAGGCTGAGATGTTTTAGGATGAATTGGATTATTTTTTAGTTCATTATAAAATTGTTCAGACGTCTGAGAAATTTTATCTATATACTCTTTATCTCCAAAACTATATTTAACATTAACAATATGTATATTTGAATCATGTGGATTAACTGCAATATCACATCCAGAATCAGTGACGATTGCGATAGAATTCTTATTATGAATCGATTCTACTTGTTTGAACATATCATCTGCTTTTTGATTAGAGAGCTCACCATAAGATGCACATTCTTTAAAAACTATATCTGGTGAATCAGTATGTATATGAATTTTAACTTTAGATTTAGTCCCTGCTATTATTAAGCTATTACCTAATGGATTCAAGATATCTTTAATTTTTTTACGACTTATCTGCTCCCCATTAATAATACATTCAGTACAGAATTGGAATTCTGGTCTATCGTGATTATCTGCATTAATATTAATCTCTACATTTTGTGGAGAAAGATTTTCTAGAACCTTTTCATTTATAATTTTATTGTTTTCTATAAAATAAATCATTCCTTCCAAAATATTAACATATCCTTGAGCGCCAGCATCAACAACACCTGAATCTTTTAGGAGTTGCATTTGATCTGGAGTTCTATTTAAGGCTTCTAAGGATGATTCATAGATATTTTTTAAAACTTCTGCTATGTTATCTTTAGTAATATTCTCTTGTGCAGTTAATGCTGCCTCTCTCATTACTGTTATAACCGTTCCCTCTTTTGGGTTTGACATAGCTCCTAGAGCTGAATCATATCCTGCTTGAAATATTTTAGCAATCAAAGTAGAATCTAGTGTTATAATATCTTCGGAGGCTTCAGCCATTCCAACAAAATATTGTGCTATGATTGTTCCTGAATTCCCTCGTGCAGAATCAATAGCAGTATCAGATATTTTATTAATAGCTTCACTAAAGCTATTAGAAAAATTGTTTATTTCAATCATAGTAATAGGTTTTAGTGTGAATAGTAGATTAGTTCCTGTATCGCCATCAGGGACAGGGAATACATTTATTTTATTTAAATGTTCATGGTTTGCAATTAGATTACTAATTCCAGAAACTAGAGCATCATAAAATTGCTTACCATTAATAGTTGTTTTATAACTCATATTTTTAAATTAATCATTACTATAGTATTTCAAAAGTTTAAATGTTTTAAATGCATCAAACCATCTATGAAATTGTTGTTCAAAATGTTTTGATGTTGGAGCTTCATTAATTGCTTCCCAGGCATTATTAAAATTATATTGTTCTAAGAAATTAATTAATTTCTCATCAATTAAATTACATTTCATTGTGATTTTTGAATATGATTTATGCCTAGAGCTTAGTGCAAGTGCTAGCCACTGCTTTAGAATTTTAAATGATTTATTGGTGTAGTGCAGTGATTTAATCTTCAATTCTCCATTAATACATTTTAATAATCGAGAACTTGTTCCTAAATATGCTCTTGTAGTAAATCTAGATGATGGATGAATGAGATTTTTTTTTATTTTAAATACTCCACATGTTTTCTGTAACTCTTGTAAAAAATAAAAATCTTCTGCTGCTTTTCTAGTATTCATACCATTAACAGAAATATAAGATTTCATATTACAAATCATACTTGAGCCTATTGGAATATAATTGTATGGAGAGCCGCTATGTTCTAAAAGCTCCGATGTATTTATTAAAAAGGATTCATAATCTCTAATTATTTTATCTGTTTTAGGTTCATCATTTTGATGTTCAAACATAACCGTTGCAGCATCCCATTTATATTTTTCATATGAAAGATTAATTTGCATTAAATAATCATAACTAATTTTAGTATCTGCATCAATAAAACAAAATAATGAATTTACATTCATATAGTTCAGGCTCATATCGCAACCAATTTTTCTTGCCATACCTACACCAGCAGTTTTTTCTGAAAGCGCTTTACTCGCTAAATAGCAATTAATAACAGAAAGATCAAAATCATATTTTGATAATATTAATTTCTTATATGTTTCATCATTATTTTTTTGAATCTCTTGGGGTTCATTTTTTGAATTGTTAATGACAATTACAACTAAAGTCTTATTCAGTAACGTAGAATTTTGTTTAGATATTGAATCTAAAGTTTTAAAAATATATGCATATTCATTGTAGCATGGGATTGTAATTACAAAATCATATTTATTTTTATTAGGTAGGGCATTAAAGGACCATGTATTTGATACAGTCCTATTTTTTAGATATTTTAAGTATTTATGATTCATTCAGATAACTTATTACGATATTTTCTAATGCCTCGTAATCATTATGTTCTATCCAATTTATTTTAACTCCGCGCTTTTCCATTCTTCTAAACCAGGTCCGTTGCCTTTTTGCAAATCGTCGAATTGCAGTTGATAAATCTTCTATCAACTTATCTTTTGTTATTTCGTTTCTTAAATATTTCCCAATAAACTTATACTCAAGCCCAAAATAATCTAGTCTTTCCATTTTTAGCCCATTATTTAAAAGGGATTTAACTTCATTAATCATTCCAGTATTAATACGCTCAATTAATCTTAATTTAATTTTTTCTCTTAGTAGATTTCTATCCATCTTCAGAGCCACTACCAATGCATTATCATTTAATGGAGTAAATCTTTCTCCTTTAATAGAATCACCCGCTTTTATTATTTCTATATTACGTATTATTTGCTTTTTTGTTAATAGAAGCATTCTATCCATTTGTTTTTTTGATGATATGGATGCTATAATATTCATCAATTTTTCTTTACTATACTGAGATAGTTCATCACGAATTTTTGTATTAGGAGGAGGTTTTTTAGATAAATCATAATCCAATAAAATAGATTCAACATAAAGACCAGTTCCTCCACAGACTATAGGCATGCTCTTATTATCTCGTATCTTTTGATATGATTTAAAGAAATCTTTTTGAAAGTTATAGACGCTATAATCACTATTAGGTTCGATGATATCAATTAAATGATATTTAATCTGTTTATTTTCTATATAGTACTCGTTTAGATCTTTACCTGTACCTAAATCCATATCCTTGTATATTTGTCTAGAATCTGCTGATATAATCTCTCCATTAATATTATTTGCTAGTTTTACGGCTAGGGCTGTTTTCCCTGTTGCTGTGGGGCCAGTGATAATAATTAATTTTATTTTATTATTTTTATTTGAAGTCATCTTTTTAATTTGCAAAATATGTTAGAAATTAAGGTAAATATTATTTAATAACTTATGGAATACGCAATAATAGTAATTATTAGTTTGTTGGTTGGTGTTTTTTTGAGCGCATTTATTTATAATAAATCGAATAATTCTTTGAATAATGAAACTCTGACAAAAAACATAGAACATCTTTTAGAAATTCAGAAAAAAGATTGGGATAGAGGACAATCTGATTTTAAAGGAATCTTAGAACCCTTAAAAGGTAATCTTGAAAAATTAGATAAGCAAGTCAGAGATATGGAAACTAAGCGTGAAGGGGCTTATAAATCTCTAGAAAAAGAATTGGAACACTTAGGGAAATTTCAATCTCAATTACAAGAAACCACTCACGGCCTTGAAAGCGCCTTGAGATCATCCTCCTCAAGAGGGAGGTGGGGTGAAATCAAACTTAAAAATATTATAGAATTAGCAGGTCTTCAAGAACATATTGATTTTGTAGAACAAACCACAACCCATGGTAAAGATGGTACAATTCGTCCAGATATGATAGTTAATCTTCCTAATGGGGGAGTTGTAATTATTGACTCCAAGGCTCCTCTAAAAGCATATCTAGATGCAAATGATACACAAGATGATAGTCTTAAGCAAAAGCTACTATTGGATCATAGTAAATCAATGAGACAATTTATGAAATCACTATCTCGTAAGGAATATTGGTCACAATTTTCAGAATCGCCAGATTTAGTTGTAATGTTTATTCCCTTAGAATCAGCTCTTTATGCTTCTTTTGAATCTGATAAAAATCTATTTGATGATGCACTTAAATCGAAGGTTCTTATTGTATCGGCAGTTTCTTTGCTAGCATTATTAAAGGCTATTGCATATGGATGGATGCAGGTTAAACTAGATGAGAATACTCAAAAAATTGCAGATGAAGGTAGACTAGTCTACGATAGATTTGTAAAGTTTTATGGGATGTTTGAAGAGATAGGTAAAAAACTAACTTCTGCTATGACTTCATATAACAAAGCCTTAGGATCCATGCAATCAAGGATTATTCCAAGCATGAAGAGATTAAAAGAAATGGGTGCTGGCTCTGATAATATTAATGATTCTGATTTATTAGACATAGAAGAAAGTCAAGATGAAAAAGAGGATGTAATAGCATGAGTAATTACGGAGATATAATTGCAATTGGTGGTGGTGGTTTTGGTAGAGATCCAGAGGACCGAACTATTGAAGAATATATATTAAATCAATCATCTTCCTCTAAGCCAAAGATTTGCTTTTTCCCAACAGCAAGCGCTGAAAACATAGATTATGTAAAAAATTATTATAAGGCTTTTTCAAAATTAAATTGCGAAGCTATAGATATAAGTCTCTTTAGCAGAACACCTGATTTAGAGAAACATATAGAAGAATCGGATATTATTTATATTGGTGGTGGTAATACTAAGAGTATGTTAGCTGTTTTTTATGAGTGGGGAATAGATAAATTATTATTAGAAGCATACCATAGTGGAAAAATATTAGCTGGAGTAAGTGCTGGAGCAATTTGCTGGTTTGAGTGTGGGGTTACTGATTCCTGGGAGTCTGAGCTTAAGGTTCTAGATTGTTTAGATATGCTTCCAGGATGTTGTTGTCCGCATTATAATGGAGAGGAAGATAGAAAACCATCTGTATTTAACATGATTAATGAAAATGAAATTTCTTCATGCTATGCAATTGAAGATGGTGCAGCTTTACATTATAAAAATAATAAGCTATTAGCAGGTATTACATTTTATAAAGGTGCGCAAGCATTTAAAATTTCTAAGAGTAATAAGATGGTCATAGAGTCCCCAATTCAGATGACTAGTATCTATTAAATATTATTATCATTATTGGATGATATAATGATATTATTTATTAATAAAAGATATAATAATAAAAATGGTGCAGCGCGTTCTGGGATTGATGTTGCAAACTCATTAATTAAATCTAATTCATCATTATTATTACTATATATAGACTTTGGAAATAATTTCAAAGAAATCTTAGGCTTCCCCAATCTTAATCTCATAAAATCTCCAAGATTTCGAAAGACACTAACAAAATTTAATATCTCAAGTATAATGAATTATATTGAAAGTAAAATTTTTGATTCTTATCGTATCAATAGGATTAAATCACATGACATCCAGTTTATTATTGCAAATAGTCTTAGTGCCGAATATTATGCAAAGAGATTAGCTAAAAACCTTAATTGTATAAGTTGTTTAATTGTTAGAGAATCAACAGAATTTTATTCTAATTCTAAAAAAGCAGCTAATCGTATTAATAATTTCAACTATGTTGTATTTGTTTCATCTAATGTGATGCAGAAGTGGTTTGACGTTTTGCCAGAGTTAAGAGAAAAATCAATATATATACCCAATACAATTGAGGAATCTTCTATTAGTAATGTCATTACTAAAAGTAAAGATTCTATTAAAGAAAAATTAAATTTTAAGAGTACGGAATTTAATATTGTTGTTATTGGTAGATTGATGAAAAGAAAAAATCAAGAATTGGTTATAAAAAACTTAAGCAAGTTTAATGCTCTTAATAAAAATATTCATTTTCATTTCATCGGCAAACATTTTAATTCTTATGGAATAGAAGCTAAAAGAATTCTCGCTAAATCATCTCATAAAAACATGATTTCTTTTCATGGGTTTAAAAATAATATTTTGGATTATATATATTCTGCTGATTGCCTACTGCTTACCGCGACTGCTGAGGCATCTCCACGGGTGATTTATGAGTCTATGGCTCTTAAAACTCCAGTTGTTGCATCAGATATTGATGGAGTCCCAGAACTCATAATAGATAATGAAACAGGATTTTTGTATAAAAGTGATTGCATTGATAGTTTAATTCTAAAAATTAAGCAGTTGTTAGGAAAAACTGATATTGATATAATTACGGACAATGCATATAAATATTATTATGACAATTTTTCCAATCAAATTCACATGGAAAATTATAAACAACTAATTAAATTATTAAAAACCTTATAAGGAGTGATATATTAATAATTGTTTTAATATAAGAGTTGTTCTTAGGTCTTTAATTATTCTTTCATTAATTAATATACTCATTTACTCTACTAATTTTGAAATTAGAAATTTCTTTAGTCAACTTTATGCTCTAGATGCAAACGAATATAGTTTATTGCTTAAGAATAGTAATCACGATAAAACTATTGCAATATTTTCAGGAACTAAAATAAAAATAAACAACTCTTTCCCCATTTATATTTTTGATTCGTATAATCACTCTGATAATATTTTCTATTGTAGAAAACTAAAAGCTCATAAGGGACTTACTGTTATTGGAGAGTTGATAAATAAAGAAGAAGATATTATTTCATTTAAAAAAGATAAAATCTCAATTTTATCTATTGAATTAGACCCATCATTAATATCAATTGGTAGGGAAATGGATTATACAATGAACTTTGGGAATAAAACACTGGCTCCTATTGGCGGATATTTTGCTGGACATCTTGGAGCGTTAAAAGGCTCTCTTATCGCTATGTTACCAGCAAGTTTGTTGATACCACTTATCGAAAAAGAATCATCAATGTTGGCTACGGCGGGATGTCTTGCATTTACAGGTTTTGTCATTGCAGAATCAGCTGCTCACTCTATGCATATTGTAAACTGGATAAAGACAGGATTTATAGATATTCCATTGATAGGGACTTCTTCCTGGGAAATTGATTCTGATTATAAATCAATGAAGTTAAATGATAAAAAAGGTCAGATTATAAGAAGTTACTAGCAACTAGAGTATATATTAAGCATTCCATCCATTGTAAGTGATTCTATATATTTGTATTTTATTTCTAGTTTATCTGAAATCAATTTTCCAAAACCACCTGTTATAATAATTTCAACATCTAAATTTCCAATTTCAGCTTTAATAGCATTGATCATCCCAATAACTGAGAAAAGGCCTCCATACATTACCCCAGATTGTATATTAGATTCCGTTGTTGTACCAATAATTAAATTGGGGAAATTATAAGCTGTAGTTTTTAATAGTGCAGCTTTATTAATTAGATAATCTGCAGATATATCTATTCCAGGGCTGATGGCACCTCCGATAAAATCTCCATCTTCGTTTATTACATCATATGTTGTAGCTGTTCCAAAATCAATTATTATAGTAGGCGTATTAATTACTTTGGCACCCATAATATTACATATTCTATCATTTCCAACTTCTGAAGGATTATCTACTAAGAGTTTACTTTTAGCATGAGTATGATTTACTTCAAAATAATCTATATCTTTAGATTTAAGAATATCTATAATACTATCTGATATACTGGGTGCTACAGAGCATATAAGAGTTTTATCTATATTGGAGAAATTAAATAGATTCATGAATTTGTTAATATTTTCTTGATTCTTAACTCTATGTATATCAGTAACTTTTCCATCCTTTGTAATGGAATAGGCAATTGATGTATTTCCAATATCTAATAGTAAAAAGTTCATAATTTGATTATTCCAGCAGTATAATAATTAATCTTATTATTTACTTTAATCAGCGCATATCCAGATTGATTGATACCAATAAACATTCCCTTTATAATTTTATTATCATCATGAAATTCAATATCTGAATTATTATGTGCACACATACTATCCCATTTAGAGATTATGCTATCACTATCTAAATCGAAGTTGTAATTGATTGCTTTCATAATTTCAGATAATAATTTTTCTCGTGAGAAATATTTTTGGCCCTCCTCATATAATGATGTCATATTATTTCTAATATGTATTGGAAAATCATTGTAGTGGATATTGACATTTATTCCTATTCCTATATTTGTCACTTGATTTCTCTTTTCAATTAAGACTCCAGCAACTTTTTTATTATTAATTAAGATATCATTTGGCCATTTAATAGTTGCTTCTATCTGTGTTTGCTTTCTAATTGCTTCAGTGATTGAAATTGCAATTTTTTGTGGTAATAAATTGATATTTTGATTAGTAATTCCTAATGAAAAAGATAATGATTCATAATCTTTTGCGAACCAGTGGTTTGCCCTCCTACCGCGGCCATTTATTTGTTTATCAGCTATGACCACTAGCCCGTTTTCATCTATTTTTAAATTCCAAATTTCATCATTTGTAGATTTGACTTTTTCAATATATTTAATATTACTTCCAAAGAGTTGATTTCCTAGGCTAGCATGGTAATCAGCAATATTAAATTTCATTGTTTATCCTTGATATTCTCCAAATTCATTTCGTAGTAAATTTGAAATTTCACCTAAAGTCATATTAGATTCAACGCAATCTATAATGTTGGGCATAACATTTTTATTATTAATAATAGACTCTTTTAAATTATTCGTTGCTTTTTGTATCACTTGCTTATCTCTTTGTGCCTTAAATTTTTTCAATCTCTTAAGTTGTTGATTTACTGCTTCTTTATCAATTTTTTGAATATCAGGGACATCTTCTACATCTGATATAAAATCATTTACCCCAACAACAACACGTTCTTTATTATCTATTTCCATTTGGTATTCATATGAACTTTTTGATATCATATTTTGTTGAAAATTATTTTCTATGGCTTGAACTGCTCCACCCATATCATCAATTTCATTAATTAAGTCATTAACATTAGAAATAATATTTTCTGTTAGAGACTCAATGTAATATGAACCTGCCATTGGATCAACCACATTAGGAATTCCCGATTCAAAAGCAATAATTTGTTGTGTTCTTAGTGCAGTCTCCGCGGCATCGGGAGTAGGGAGTGAAAGGGCCTCATCTTTTGAATTTGTATGAAGGGATTGAGTACCACCAATTACAGCAGCTGTAGCTTGGAGCGTAGTTCTTATAATATTATTATTAATATCTTGAGCTGTAAGAGTTGATCCAGCTGTTTGCGTATGGAATCTACACATCATTGCTTTCTTATTAGAAACATTAAATCTATCTTTCATTATTGATGACCATATTACGCGGGCTGCTCTAAATTTTGAAATTTCTTCAAAGAAATCATTGTGACAATTAAAAAAGAAACTTATTTGTTGCCCAAATTGATTTGGATCAAGACCTGCTTTAATAGCATGATTTACATATTCAATTCCATTTGCAAATGTAAAAGCTAATTCTTCAACTGCATTAGATCCTGCTTCTCGTATATGATATCCTGATATTGATATAGTATTCCATTTAGATATGAATGATCCGCAGTATTCAAATATATCAGTTATCAATTTCATACTTGATTTTGGTGGGAATATATATGTCCCTCTAGCAATATATTCTTTTAATATATCATTTTGGATTGTCCCCCTAAGACTATTAAGGCTAATGTTCTGTTCTTTAGCTACTGCAATAAGAAATGATAATAGAATGATAGCTGTTGAATTAATAGTCATAGAAATAGAAATTTTATCTAGAGGGATATCCTTTAAAAGTATTCTCATATCATCAATAGTAGATATTGGAACGCCTACTTTACCAACTTCTCCTATGGATAAAGCGTGATCTGAGTCATATCCAGTTTGAGTAGGAAGATCAAAAGCTACAGATAATCCTTTAGCACCCTTAGATAATAGATATTTATATCGTTTATTACTTTCCTCGCAAGAAGCAAACCCTGAGTATTGTCTCATAGTCCAAAGTTTATCACGGTACATATTAGGATATATACCACTCTTAAATGGGAATTCCCCTGGTCCATTTTCAGATTGTCCATAAAAGGGTTTTATGCTAATTTTTGATGTAGTTTTTATTTTTTTAGACATATTAGAATAATATTAAATAGTAATTTTACTTAGTTCAAGTTTTTTAGTTTCTTTTGTTAGCATATTATAAAATCCCGCTAAACCTAATTTTTGTTGATTGAATAGCATCTTTTTTTGTACTGATTCCATGTCACCCCAATAGTAATCAACATGTTCACTTGATAGAAGTACTTCTTTTTTAGATACTTCAATACCAAATATAGGTATTAAAAATACAGCATCATATTTAGGGTCATAATAATTATTTACTCTATCTATTGTCCACATTTTATTTGCAATTAATCCAGTTTCTTCTTTTAGCTCTCTAATCCCTGCTTCAAATGCTTTTTCATTATTTTTAATTCCTCCGGTAATACACTGCCATATAAGTGGGTAGCGTTCATTTGATGCACGTTTAATCGTTAAGAATTGAGGGATATCAGCTTCCCAGTAAACTACATGGCAATCTACCGCCTTCACTTTTATATTATTCATCAGAATTCCTTTCATATTCATCAATAAAACTTTTAGACCAAGTATTAAAATTGTCTTTAAGAATTTGTTCACGCATTGTATCCATAAGAGTCTTGTAGAATAGTAGATTATGCTCTGATGCGATTCTTAATCCAAGAACTTCTTTAGTTTTAAATAGGTGATGTAGATAAGCTTTTGAGAATTTATTAGATGAATTAGATTTTGAGTTAACATCAATAGGGTTATTGTCATCTTTATATTTACTATTATTAATATTTATTTTTCCATCATTAGTAAATAGCTGTCCATTTCTTGCATTACGTGTTGGCATTACACAATCAAACATATCTACTCCCAAAGAAACATTACGAATTAAATCAATTGGAGTTCCCACACCCATTAAATATCTTGGAGATTTCTTGGGTAGCAATGAATCTAAGAGATTAACGGTATCAAGCATCTTATCTTTTGGCTCTCCGACAGCCAATCCTCCAATTGCATAAATTGATGCATCTAGTTTAGTGATTTCAGATGCAGATTTAATTCTTAATTCTTTATTTGTTCCTCCTTGAATGATTGGTACAAGTAATTGCTCCTTATCATAATATCCTTCTGTATTATGATAATATTGCATGGCTTGTTGCGCCCACTTAGAAGTTAATTCTACAGCGTCACTCCATTTTTTTAGTGAATCATCACCAGCGGGACATACGTCAAGCATCATCATAATATCTGAGCCAATAATTCGTTGTATATCTACTACTCCCTCTGGAGTTAAAGTATGCTTATCACCATTAAGATGTGATTGAAAAGTTGCTCCATCTTTTTCTATTTTTCTCAACCCTTTTAGACTATATATTTGGAAACCTCCAGAATCAGTCAAAATTAAATTTTCCCATCCCATTAAATTATGGAGTCCTTTAGATGATTTTAAGATATCAGTTCCTGGCCTTAGATATAGATGATATGTATTAGCTAAAATAATTTTATAATTCATATCATTAACTTCATTAGCAGATAAGGTTTTTACAGCTCCATATGTGCCAACTGGCATAAATACAGGAGTTTCAACTTTATGATTATTTAGACTGAGTGTACCAGCTCTAGCTGAGCAATCAGAGGAGCTGGCATCTATCTCAAATTTAGACATGCTAAAAGTTATTATTTTTTAGCAGTAGTTTTTTTAGCAGTAGTTTTTTTAGCAGCTGTTTTTTTAGCAGCTGTTTTTTTAGCAGTAGTTTTTTTAGCAGCTGTTTTTTTAGCA
>CAZKFO010000028.1:0-17087 GCA_964552145.1 uncultured bacterium
CAACGACATCATTACCTGCAACCGCACCGTTTAGAACAGGGCCACCAAATTCACTAAAATCCTCAGACATAATTGCAGAAATATCTACTACAACACCTTCCGCATTTGCCTCTCCATCCCAAACAGCTGCACCAACCAAGACTTCCCCATACTCTGGGGTTTCATCTGCATCCACCATCTCTAATACACCATTTAGGTCAAATACACCAATCTCATCACCAGGTTCTAAACCTTCAATGCTATCTAAAAAAACCACCAAATGAGCAAAGCCAGTATTGTTGATATCTAAATCATAGTATTCAGTATCTCCACCACCATCATCACCACTATCATCTCCTCCATCGTCTCCATTTTCATCAAATCCTGTAATTACTGTATATAACTCACCAAACTGACCCCCTGCTTCAAAAGTAAGATTGGTTTCATATTCTACGCCTTCACTTATATCATAATATCTAACGACGACATCATTACCATAAACCGCACCGTTTAGAACGGGGCCACCGAATTCACTTAAGTCTTCAGACATGATCGCAGCAACATTAGCAACAGCACCTTCCGCATTTGCCTCTCCATCCCAAACCGCTGCACCAACCAAGACTTCCCCATACTCTGGGGTTTCATCTGCATCCACAGTCTCCAGCACACCATTTAGGTCAAATACACCGATCTCATCACCAGAATCTAAACCTTCAATGCTATCTAAAAAGATTACTAAATGTGAAGCCCCAGTCTGATCAATATCTATATTATAGTAATTCTCTTCGCCTCCACCATCATCACTAGAATCATCTATATAGTAATATTCATCAGCCACTTCTGTTGTTAATTGAATCCCACCAGGAGCTGATATGACAACCTCATCTAGATTGAAGCTACCTGAAGAGCATCCTGAAATATTAGCGTCTAGAGTCACTAAAACTTGCTCTGATTCAGTCGCTGGAATAGTATTGCCATCTAAAGAAAAACCAAGAGCTGTATTACCATTAGAGGTTATTGTAAAATAGGCATCCTCTGAAGTTCCACCAAAACCAATATCAGTTAATTCAATAAAGCATGAATCAGAAATTACATTAAGTTGAAACCCGGCTACATCAAAGAGATTTAGCATTGTTATTTCAATAGAATTAGAGGTCACATTGCTAATAGAAAGAGTAACAGGTATACAATCATTATCTTGGTCTTGATCACAAAGACCACACTCATCCAGACTGGAGTTGCCACCACAAATACCAGCGCAATCTACATGGACAAGACAATCACCATTGCAATCAAAATCACCTGGATTACCACCGTAAATATCCTCTGGATACTCGCAACTACCATTATTTGAGTTCGCAGTTGAATCGTAATTACATGCTTCAGAATCCGTGCAACCTAAAGTTAATTCTGTAGATAAATTAACAATCAAAGACTCTCCCATAGGATTAGAGAATACAAAATTAGATAGGCAAGACTCTTCAATATCTCCATTTAGAGATAATAATATTCCTTCTCCTACTGGAATCACTGAACCTGTAAATGAAAATCCCAGCACAGCTATATCACTATAGGATACAGAAAAACCATTATCTTCAGCATCTCCAGGACCTATTCCTGTTATGCAGCCATCATGTGAAAATTGAAACCCTGCAATATCTGAATAGCTAACGTAGTTTAAATATATTGAATTAGTATCGGATTCTTCATTTTCAAATAGAGTTAGACATACATCGGTACCATCTACACATCCATATGTACTACTTTCCTCTAAACCTAGGTTTAGTACAGTAGTAAAAATATCTCCAAATTGTCCTCCTGCATCAAATTGAGCATCCACCTCATGCTCAGCACCTTCACTAACGTCATAAACCTTAATAACAACATCATTACCATCAAGCGCGCCATTTAGCACCGGTCCACCGAAGTCACTTAGGTCTACAGACATAATGGCTGAAATCTCAGTTACAGTACCTTGATCATTCGCTTCTCCGTCCCATACTGTCGCTCCAACTAGAATTTCACCATATTCTGGAGTTACACCAGTGGAATCTGTTGCGATTACACCATTAAGATCAAATACGCCAATCTCATCACCAGGCTCCAAGCCTTCAATACTATCCATAAATACAACTAAATGAGAACTTCCTGTCTCTTCGAGATTAACGTCATAATATGTTGCAAATGTAAAACTTACAATTAAACTTAAGCGAAAAAAGGCCAAGCAATTAGTATACAATAATTTAATCATAGATTTCTCCTTATATAATATACTTATCTTTTTAGACCAAAAAAAAGCGATACTATGTAAAAATATGTTATTGTTTTTTTTATGAACTATGAAATTCGTAATTTTTAAATATGAAGCTATTGCTAGCTATAATTATAATTATTTTCTTCAATTGTGAAGACAACCTTTCTTCCTCAGATAATGGTAATCCTAATCAAGATGATGGCTGTGGTGAACTAGAGTATGAATGTAGTGATGGCGCTATTGTTTGTGATTTATCTGATTGCCCAGACACGGATATCCCTGGCTGCTTAGATTTCTCTGCTTGTAACTATAATCCAGGTGCAAATGTTGATGATGGTTTATGCGAATATCCCGAAGAAAATTATGACTGCGATGGAAGCTATGCTATAACCATCAATTCTACTGGGACATCCCACCTCATAGTTTTTTTAGATACCATTCAAGGCTTGGAGCCTGGTGATGAGATTGGCATATTTGACCTAAATGGTGTGCTGGAAACTGTCGATGCAGGAGAAGAAGCAGAATATGGTGAGGTCCTCGTAGGTATGGTTATTTGGAATGAAGAAGCAAATGAACAAGGAACAATAGCTTCATGCTCTGCAATTATATCTGAAGACCTAAGTGACTTCGGTGGACCGGTGCTAAATGGTGCGGTTGATGGTAATGATGTCGTATTAAGAGTTTATGATATTAGTGCAAATATAGAGTATAACACATCTCCTTCTTTTGAAAACGGAGGACAATTTGGAGATGTTTTTACTACTGTTACATCTCTCGAAATAGAGAGATAGATATTTAACTTAAGATTAGACCTACCAGCAATACAACATCAAGAACATTAATCAACTCATCTCCATTTAAATCTCCTTCAGGTTGATTCCCACCATTAAGCGCGCTATCAACTAAAAGAACCACGTCAATCACGTTAAGCTCTTGATCCATATTCATGTCACCTAATAAAATATTATCTAATTGGACCTCAAAAATTAATTCTTTAATTGCATATTCATGTCTCTCTGGCCAAATAGATAGAGAGATAAGCGTTGAGTTTGAACCTGTAATCGAATTAAAAGGCAATTCTGTCTCCCCATAAGGTTCTAAATATAAAATGCCCTCCTGGTCTAAGAATAGAGGAGCTCCTCCATCCATTAAATCTGAGAACATATATTTATAAGGTAATGAGTATCCACTCTTATTGTAGATAGAAAATTTCAGTTGCCCATTAGATATTTTTATGACACTCTCACCTTCAATCTCTTTATAATTATTTCCAATCACACTGAATGCCTCAGGATGCAAGGATGGGACTTTATAGGACCTATACCACGCGCTATTTGGTGCTCCGGTAGCTTTCCAAATCATCTCACCTTCAGGAGTCACTTCAACAACACTGCATTCAGGATTTCCAAGCCCATTTCCAAACGTATATATTGAATAATTTCCATTTTCTAGTAGCTGAACACTTCCCATGCCAATGCCCTGAAGTCCTAGGGGAAGATCATATTGCCATACTGTTTCGCAATAGCTATTATCTACAACTCTAACTCTTCTTATTCGTGATGTAGGCGCAGAATCGTTAAGGAGCATATCACTTAAATTACCATTATCAAAAAAGATAAGATCCCCTCCCTCTAGCAACTGAACATTATGTTGAAAACTAAACAAAAGATCTGTGCATATATGCTCATCACCAGAATTCATGTACTCTGCAGGAAGTCCCATATTCCATATCACCTCACCAGAAGGGTATGCAATTTTAGATATTCGAGAGAGGTGACGATGAGATACATATATAACATTCTCCTCTTCATCAAAATGAAATGCATTGGAATGCATCCAATCTACCTCCTGATTGAAGTAAGCATTATACCATGTGCCCTCATAGTTATCATAGTCTTGCATAGTAAAATGATCAAAAGGGTTCCATGACCAAACAATTTCATGATTCTCATTCCACTCAACAATCTTCTGGCCATACCATAGAAATTCCGGAGTAACTCCATCGGCTTGGTATCCCGAGGCTCTAAAGTATTCCGTCATATAGTTATCGTTAGGGATAGGGCCATAATTATTTTCACGAATAAACCCCATATAGTTTCCATTAGGAATCTGTTTGAATTCATGCATGTCAACTGAGTTGTCTGGATTGGGGTCCATTGGACTCCAAACCACATCCATATCCATATTCCCTTTCATCCCACTATTAAATGGAAAATCCTCAGCGCTAAAACCATATATATTTCCATATTCATTGATATGATTAAGTATAAAACGAAACCCTCCATCGTTCCATATTTCATTTCCAAATTTATCTATAGCAACGGATTCTAAGTCAGGTCCAAATCCACCAATAAACACAAAACCATCCTGAACTAAATCATCTTCATGTATATCAATATCAAGAGGATAGTATAAGACTCCTCCTATACTAAAATTTGATACCTCACTCCAATTTCCATATACAAGTTCCTCATCAGAATTCATATTTAGAACAGATCTCACTCTCCAGAAATAATCTCCATTCCAATCAAAATTCTCCTCATCAATGTAAACGGTTGAGTATTCATATACATCTAGTAATAAGCTATTAAAATTAAATTGGTTAGACACCTGAAGGTTGTATGCATCAGCATCAGGAAGCTGAGACCATTCAAATAGAATATGCCTATAGTTAAGTCTATCTCCATTTTCAGGAGTCATTAACTCAGCACTAGAGATAGAAAAAAGTAAATATGTTATTATAAATATTTTCTTCATAATTTAATTTAACCAAAACAGTATAAATCTACATCTAATTTTACATGCTGTTACTAAAATAAGTAAAGGAAGTGAATATGAAAGGTTATTTATCTAAAATAATTCTATGAGTTTATATCTTTTCATACTAGTACTCCTCTTGGCCTGCAATGAGAATTCAAACAGCATTATGCCTGATGATAATGGAATTTCAGGATGCTTAGATAGCAATGCTATAAATTATAATCCAGATGCAACAGAAGATGATGCTAACTGTATATACTCAGGAGGTAGTCAAATATGTGATCAAAATATTAAAGTTTGCTTATCATTACAAGTAAATGCAAGTAATAATGAATCAGACCTAAACTACACCTCATCTGAAGATATCGCTGGCTTTCAATTTAACCATGATGGCTGTGTAACTGATGCAGGTGGTGGTGATGCTTCCACAAATGGATTTACAGTCGCTGCTAGTGCCACTGCAGTTCTTGGCTTTTCCTTTACGGGTGCAGTGATTCCATCTGGGAATGGTACGCTTGTTCTCTTAGAGGGACAAATTGCTGAAAGCTGTATATCAAACATCGTCTTTTCTGGGGCAAATGGTGAAGACCTAAGCACTGGGTGGTCATCTCAATAGAATGTTATTTTTTCTTATCAGTCTAACCTCTCTTGTATTTGCCAATCCATTCATAACATCTATAACTTTCTGGGAAAGATATAACAGCTCTCTAAATAGAAAAGAAACATATACTGCATCTATGTTATGGTCAGCTCCAGAATTTACTTTTAAAGATATGCGATTTTTAATAAAAGGATCTAATCGGCTAGAAGAGAAAATTGCTCTTATTAATAGTCTTTCTTCTAACTCACCAGATAAGAAAACCTCAAATTCTGTTTTTTTCTTAAGATTCCTAGGACAAAAGTATAATGAAGAGCTATCATTCTCTAGCGCATCAAAATACTGCAAGGATGAAGAGATATTTTTACTTGCATATATGCTAAGTCTAGATAATTATTCTGATATGAATATTCCTCTAAAAATGATCAATCGTATTAGAGATACGAAACTACAAAAAAGCTTAACATTTAACATCATTCGCTCATTAATCACCATTCAATCAAAGCTAAATAATTCAGATGAGTGGTGTGAAATGGATAGCGAATACAACAAAATCACTAGTAATCAATACCTACAAAAAGATATAAAAAAAGATACTGTAAGTAGAATTGGAGAACTAATCAAATCCTATTCAATATCCTGTAGAAAAAATGGAAATTTAAATTTACAAAAAAATAATTACAAAGAAAGAGCACCAGTAGGTTTCATACCATATGATCAAGCTCCAAAACCAATAATACCAATACATGCAAATTTAGTTTATCCAAAAAAAGCCAAGGTCGCCGGCATAGAAGGTGAAGTTATAATCAGTTTTTTCATTGATTCCTCTGGAAATGTTGATGCCGATAGTTTAGAGATAATAAATAGTGTTCCAGGCTTAGATGAAGCAGCCATGGATGCTGTAATTAAATCAAAATGGATACCAGCCAGGCAGAGAGACAAAAAAGTAGGAGTATACATAAGCGTACCTCTAAACTTTAAACTTAGTAATTGAATTTGAAAATCTTAAGACAATAAAAAAATCCCTAACTTTCGAAGGGATTTCTTATTTATTATGAGTCGGAACGGCCAGATTTGAACTGGCGACCCCTTGACCCCCAGTCAAGTGCGCTACCGGACTACGCCACGTCCCGTATACTTACTCTTTAAGCGAATCGATATTCTTTAGTAAATCTTCGATACCAAATTTAATTTTCTTTAGCACTTGAATTTCATTATCGTTTAGGATTGGAAGAACTTTATTAATAGTCTTCTGAACAACTTGCTGCTCACCTTTATGAGTTTTAATATACTGCTTAGCACCCTTGATTGTGAACTTTTCCTTATATAGTAAGTTCTTTATTTCAAGAAGGTTATCAATATCATTTTGACGATAAATTCTATTTCCTGCACTATTTTTATTTGGCTTTAAATGAGGGAATTCTGTTTCCCAGTATCGAAGGACGTACTGCTTTAATTCAGTAATTTCACTAACCTCACCGATTGAGTAATATAGTTTTTTTAATTTTTTTGCCTGCATAAAGTGTAGTTTCCAATGTAAAGCTTTACTTTAAGTTTAAAACATAAATACTATAATGTCAAGAGGAAAGAGTAAAATATTAAATTATTACACTAAATATAGCTATTTAATCAAACATTTGAGCTGCAGGAGTATGCTCTAAATCGAAGCTATTAGCCACTCCAGGATGAATAACTTTTCCTTTATATATATTAAGTCCATAGAGCAATGGTTTATGCATTTTTATAGATTCCTTATAACCATGATTTGCAATGGCTCGAATATAAGGAATAGTAGAATTACTAAGAGCCATAGTTGATGTATATGGAACTGCACCTGGCATATTTGCGACACAGTAATGGAGAACATCATCTACGAAGTAAGTTGGATTCGCATGAGTTGTTGGTTTGCAAGTTTCAACACACCCACCTTGATCTACCGCTACATCAATTATAACAGAGCCTTTTTTCATTGATTTTAGCATATTCTTTGTAATTAAATTTGGAGCCTTTTCACCAACAACAAGTACCGCACCAATAAGAAGATCTGTTTGTGGAATTAATCTCTCGATATTATAACTATCAGAGAATAATGTTGTTACGTTTGGCGGCATTACATCATTTAAATACTGAAGCTTCTGCATATTAACATCAAGTATATTGACTTTTGCGCCTAAGCCTGCTGCTAGTTTACACGCATTTGAACCTACTATACCACCACCAATAATCGTAACAGTTGCAGGTTCAATACCTGTAGAGCCACTCAACAATACACCTCTTCCACCTTGATTAGACTCAAGGCATTTAGCTCCATTATGTATTGAAAGTCTTCCTGCGATTTCACTCATTGGTACTAAAAGTGGTAAGTTTTTATTTTCAGTTTGAACTGTCTCGTAGGCAAAAGCAATGCAATTTGAATCTATAATACTATTAGTTAAATCTTTTGACGCGGCGAAATGGAAGTAAGTAAATACAATCTGAGAATCTTTTATTTTTGAAATTTCTGATTCTTGAGGCTCTTTAACCTTTACAATCATATCACTATCATTGTAAACCTCATTCATAGTTCCAACTACGCTAGCACCATTAGCAATATACTGATCATCAGTAAAACCACTTTTAAGGCCTGCAGTGCTTTGTATTAAAACCTGATGTCCATCATCAATCAAAGAACGAACTGCATAGGGTGTCATTGACACCCTATTTTCATTTGCCTTAATTTCTACAGGGACACCTATGATCATTTTTAGCTAGGTTGTTTTTCCTCTAGGGCTTTTATACTAAAATTTAAACGATTATTATCATCTATTTTAGTCAGCTTCACTTTGATTTTATCTCCCATTTTCACTACATCCTCTACTTTCTCAACTCGAGTAGATTTTAATTCGGAGATATGTAGAAGCCCTTCTTTACCTGGCGCAATTTTTACAAAGGCACCATAAGATTGTATACTAACAACCTCTGCATCATAGGTTTTGCCTGGCTCTGGAACCATTGAGTATCCAGACATTATCTCATATACTTTATCAAGTTTATCTTGATCAGTACCTAGAATTAATGCAAGACCAGAATCTTCTATACTAATATCAACCTCGTATTCCTCTTGGATAGCTTTTATATTCTTCCCACCAGGGCCAATAAATTCACCAATCTTATCTGGTGGAATACTTGCCTTCTGAATTTTAGGAGCATATTTTGATAAAGCTTTTCCTTCTTCTGGCATGGATTTATTCATTTCGTCAAGGATATGAGATCTACCATCTTTTGCTTGTTGGAGCGCTTCTTTCATTATATCCATTGGAAGGCCATCTATTTTTAAATCCATCTGGATAGCTGTAATTCCATCCTTAGAACCTGCAACTTTAAAATCCATATCGCCAAGATGATCTTCTGTTCCAAGTATATCTGTGAGGATACAATACTTGTCCTTATTTTCCATAATAAGTCCCATTGCTATTCCAGCTACAGGCTCTTTAATCGGCACTCCAGCATCCATTAGAGATAGAACTCCAGCGCATACAGTGGCCATTGAAGAAGACCCATTAGATTCCATTATCTCAGATACTATTCTAATTGTGTATGGAAAATCTTCAAAATCAGGGAGGACATTCACGATTGCTCTTTCAGCTAGATTACCGTGTCCTACCTCTCTTCTAGATAAACTGAATTTAGGTCTAGCTTCACCAACGCAGAAGGGAGGGAAATTATAATGTAGCATATGAGATTTATATGTTAAACCACTTATATTATCAAGCATTTGCTCTTCACGTTTCCCACCAAGAGTTGCTACTGTCAATGACTGTGTTTCTCCTCTAGTAAACAATGCAGAACCATGAGCTCGTGGAAGTAAAGCAGTTTCAATCGCGATATCCCTAACATCAGTATGTGATCTACCATCAGCCCTGCTTCCATCTAAAGTTCTAGATCTAAGATCTTCTGATATTTTGTCATTAACATAGCTTTTAACTGCTTTAATCTCATCTGGGTGTTCCTCTTCAAATTGAGAAGCTATCTCAGCAACATAATTATCAATATCTCCGTATCTATCTGCTTTATTTTTCGGGTCATTGAGCTTCCGATAATCATCTTTAATAACACTATCAATCTTTGAATTTAATTCTGTATTAACTACAGGCTCGACAACTTCCCTCTTTTTATTGCCACATTCTTTAACTAAATCAAGCTGAAGTTTAACAATATCTTTAATAACACCATGTCCATATTCAATCGCAGATAGGACATCGTCATCTGTTATAAAATCTGATACCCCCTCTACCATGACAACAGAGTCCTCTGTACCAGAGACAACAATACTCATATCACTCTCTTCTAGCTGCTCTGGAGATGGATTAACAATAAACTTTCCATCTAAGCGACCAATATTTATAGATGCTACTGGTCCATCCCATGGAATATCTGAAATAGCTAATGCTGCAGATGCACCTATAGTTCCTAGCGTTTCAGGTTCATTTTCACCATCGTAGGATAAAACATTAATCGAAACTATTGTTTCATTGATAAATCCCTTTGGGAATAATGGTCTTAATGGTCTATCTGTAAGTCTAGCTGCTAGTATTTCTTTTTCACTAGGTCTAGCTTCTCTTTTAAAAAATCCCCCTGGAATCCTTCCAGCCGCATAAAACTTCTCTCTATAGTCAACTGACAAGGGAAAAAACCCTCTATCTTCAGCATCACCTTTGCTCGCACAAACAGTAACAAGAAGAACAGTTTCTCCTGATGTCACCATAACAGATCCAGATGTCTGTTTCGCAATTTTCCCTGTCTCTAACTTTATACTTTTATCTTGTATTTTTATTTCTTTTGTATACATTTATTTCCTCAATTCTAATTTATTTATTATTTCTTTATAATCTTCTAATCTCATCTTTTTTAAATACTTCAACATCTTTGCTCTTTGTGCGACTAAAAGCATTAGTCCTCTCTGAGCACTTTTATCTTTCTTATTCATTTTTAGATGATTAGTTAAATTTCTAATTCTCTCGGTAAAAATAGCAATCTGAGCTTCTGAAGAACCAGAATCTTCGCTATTCTTTCCATAATCAGAAATCATCTCTTTTGTTTTTTCCTTCGTTATCGTCATTTATTCCTCCGTTAAACTAATTAAGAATACTCATGCAGTACTCTTTATCTTTTTCAAGTTGATTCTTTAAATCTTCTTTATTGTCAAACTTTCTTTCACATCTTATATAATCTACGAACTCTATAGTGATATATTTATCATATAAATCATATTTATTATAATTAAATAAATGCACTTCAAAAGCCTTTTCTTTACCATTACTAAGCGTTGGATTATATCCAATATTACACATACCATAATAACTACAATTATCAACATTGCCTTTGATTAAATACACACCCTCTCCAGGTACAAGCTGTTTTATACTTGAAAGAGATATGTTCGCTGTAGGAAAAGATATCTCTCTTCCTATCCTTTCACCACTAGCTATCAAACCAGCTACACTATAATTTCTTCCAAAATACTTGTTTGCTTCTACAATATCACCATCAGAAATTAATTTTCTAATCATAGAAGAACTCGCAGTCTTACCTTCTACAGCGAATGGTTTGGCGACATGCAGCTTGTAGTCAAATTTAGATTGATATTGTTTAAGAAAATCCATATTCCCTTCTCTTTTATAACCAAAATGATGATCATATCCAATCATAATATCCGTTGGAGTAAATGGATCAATTATAAATTTCTCAAGAAAATCATAAGCTTTCATGCTCGCAATAGATTCATTGAAGTTAATTTCAAGCAAAATATCAATTCCAAGATTTTGAATAATATTATATTTTTTTTCTCTGTTTATGATATGATAATTCTCTGGTTTTATATTATTAAGAACTATATATGGGTTAGGTGTAAAAGTTACTAGCACACTACTACTTCTCATCTTCCTAGATAAAGAAGACAGTTCACTTACAAGATACTGATGCCCTCTATGAAGCCCATCAAAAGTACCAATAGTTAATACTGATGAATTAATGGGGAAATCAATATTTTCTATATTACTTATTACTTTCAATCTGATAAATTGCTAAGGTCTATTGAATTATTCTTATTAAATGAGCCAACACTTTTTCTAATTAATGATTTTAAGTACCCTACAGTTCCTAATGATTTAGCAATGTCAACTGCAAGTTGTCTTATATATACACCTTTATGACAAGTAACCTCTATTGTGAGCTCTCGTCCTTCATAGGATATTAATCTGATTTTCTTTATAAATACACGAACAGGTTTCAAATGTACAAAAACATCATTTCGAGCTAACTTATAGAGCCTAATACCATTTATCTTTTTAGCAGAAAAACAGGGTGGCCTTTGATCTATTTCTCCTGAAAATTTTTTTAAAACTTTTTCAATTTTACTAATTGAGATATTATTAAGCGCTACTATGTTTTCTTTTAATATTCTACCCGTTGGATCAAGAGTATCCGTTTGAACCCCAAATACAACAGTAGCTTTATAAACTTTTATCTCATTCATGTAGTTAGCAGATTCAGCTGTTTTATCATTAGACAAAACAATAAGAACTCCTTCTGCAAATGGGTCTAGTGTCCCACAATGCCCAGCCTTATCTAGCTTATATTTCCGTTTAATCTGTCTTACAACTTCTGATGAAGTGATATCTTTTGGCTTCCATATTGGATATATATTTGAATCCATATTAGATATCTTTATTTGCTTTATTGATTAAAGAATTAATTTTCTCCATCTCTTCTAATGTATTATCGTGATAAAATTTTATTTCCGGAATGTATTTCAATTTTAGAGTTTTACCCATGTGATATCGATACTCATTGATATTCTGATTCATAGTATTAACTAATTCAGTAACCTCTATGGTATTTCCAATAAAACTAATATATATTTTTGAAAAACGAAGATTATGTGATGTCTTGACGTTTGTTATTGTCACTAGCCCTGAACCTTCAACCTTAATAACATCAATGAGGATTCCACTAACAATATCTTTTATCTCTTGAGAGACTCTATCTGATCTCTTAAATTGAAAACTACTTGTTTCTATATTACTACAATGTCCTTTTAATTTCTTTAATCTCAAATACTTCTATAATATCATTCTCTTCAAAATCATGCATTCCTTCTATGCCAATACCACATTCAAAATTCTCAAGTACCTCATTTGCATCATCCTTAAATCGCTTAAGTGAAGTTAACTTCCCTTCGTGTACAATCTCACCGTCTCTCTTAACTCTAAGGTATGCATTTCTTACCACTTTTCCCATGGTCACCATACACCCTGCAATAATTCCAAGTTTAGGTATCTTAAACTGCTCTCTAACCTCAGCTAAACCTATAACCTCTTCTATCTTATCTGGCTCAAGAAGACCTTCAAGGGCTAGTCTAACATCCTCTATTGCATTGTATATAATAGAGTAATGCCTAACATCAATTCCACTTTCCTTAGCGAGAGCCTTTGCCTCATTAGTAACATTAACATTAAATGCAATAATAATAGCATTAGATGCTGCAGCTAACGAGATATCATTTTCAGTAATCATACCTACAGATCTATGTATAATTTTAACTGTAACTTCATCAGTTGAAAGGTTCATTAAAGAATCACTTAATGCCTCAATAGAACCATCAACATCACCTTTTATAATAATATCTAGTTCTTTTACGCTTCCTTCAGCAATCTGCTTACCAATTTGATCAAGGGTAAGTTTTCTATGTCTTCTCTGAGCTGCTTCTCTTTCAAGAATCGATCTTTCATTTGCAATTTTCCTAGCGTCTCTTTCTTGTGGATATACTTTAAATGTTTCCCCTGCTTTAGGAACAGATGAGAAACCTAATACTTGTACGGGATCAGATGGATATGCATTTTTAATATGATTACTTCTTTCATTTAACATTCCTCTAACCTTTCCATACTGGGAACCTGATAAAAATACATCCCCCACATTAAGAGTGCCTTTTTGCACCAAAATAGTTGCTATAGGACCTAAACCTTTATCTAGTTTTGACTCTACAATAGTACCGAATGCTGTCGTATCTTTATTAGCTTTTAAATCTAAGATTTCTGATTCCAGAAGAATTTTATCAAGAAGATCGGGAATACCCTCTCCATTTTTGGCAGAAACAAGAGAAGACTGAACCTTGCCACCCCACTCTTCTACAAGTATACTCTGCTCAGATAATGATTTCTTGATTTTATCTGGATTAGCCTCTGGTTTATCAATTTTATTTATAGCAATAATGATTGGCACTGCAGCAGCTTTTGCGTGATCTATCGCCTCAACTGTCTGAGGTTTTACATCATCATCTGCAGCAACAACAATAACAACTATATCTGTTATATTTGCTCCTCTTGCACGCATCGCAGTAAATGCTTGATGCCCAGGAGTATCTAAAAATGTTATTTTTTTACCTGACTCAAGAGTCACCTCATACGCTCCAACATGCTGTGTGATACCACCTGATTCACCAGCCACCACATTTTCCTCCCTTAAATAATCTAAAAGTGAAGTTTTTCCGTGGTCTACATGCCCCATAATCGTAACTACAGGAGCTCTTTCAGTTGCATTTTTCTTATCTTCTTCCGTTTCAACTAATTCTGATTCATCCTCAGCAAATTCATCTATTTTTTCAACTTCAAACCCAAATTCATCTGCAACCATTACAATAGTATCCATATCTAATCTTTGATTGATTGTAACCATCAATCCAAGTCCCATACATGACATGATTATCTCTTGAGATTTAACATTCATTGTCTGGGCTAGCTCATCAACGCTGGTAAATTCAGGTACCTTAATAATATTTGTAGATATCTCTTCTACTACAAGTTCATTCTCTAGCTTCTTTTTTCTTTTTTTCTTCTTAGATTTTCCTGCTATGGTTTTATTTAAGACAGAACTATCAACCCCCTGTTTCTTAGGAGATTCTTTTTTTGGTTTATTTATTTTTTCAGCTATTGCAGATATATCAATTTCTTTAAGATTTAGAGTAGGTTCTTTTTTATTTTTCTTAGGGGCCTGTTTTTTAATAGTTAATGATGGCTTTTGAACCTCATTTTTATTCTCTTTGGGCTCAGGTCTTTTAAGAATCTTTAGACCTACATCTTGTACAGTCTCGAGTTTCTCAGTCTTTTTAGAAATAGAATCAGCCTCAGCATTAGCGTTCTTTTCAGCCTGATCGTTTGATAGGATTGTCTCATTTTCATTCGTAATAATTGCCTGTCGAGCCTGTTCTTTCCTAAGTCGATTAACCTCTAATCTTTCCTTGTTGAATTCAGATAGGACCATCTCATAGGTATCATCTTCAATTGGAGCCATATGACTACTAACATCAATATCATTTTCTTTTAAGAAATTCATAATATCAAGATGTGATATATTTAACTCTTTGGCTACTTGAAATATTCGTTTTTTAGGCATTTACAGATTCACCTTCTATGTTCTCTAGTAATTTCTGATATGTTTTTTCTCCAAAACCTTTCAATTCTAAAATTTCATCTCGCTTACTCTTAAAATCGTCTTTAGTAGATATATCATGTTCGTCCAAAATAGAAAGAACCTTTTCAGTAAACCCTTTGACGTTACTCAAGTGATTATCGTCAACGATTCCATTACGTTTATTATACTCACTTACTGAGATTGCATCAATAGTATAGCCTGTTACATCTGAGGCCAACTGAACATTTTGACCATTTCTCCCAATAGCAATTGATAAGTCCTCATCTTCAAATACAAGTAGGGCATATGGTCTTTCTTCATCAAGGAGAAGATTGATTGGCTTCGCTGGCGCAATGGCTCTTGTTAGCAATATTTCAGGTTGATCACTAAAGTTAATAATGTCAATTTTCTCACCATTTAACTCTCGTACTATTGATTGAATTCGACTCCCACGCATACCTACGCAAGCACCAACAGCATCAACCCTTATATCTGAAGAGTAAACAACCACTTTGCTTCTCTCACCTGGAGCACGAGATACTGATTTGATTTCAATAATCTCATCTTCAATCTCAGGCACCTCCATCTCAAACAATTTAATGAGAAACTGATTGTCGGATCTTGATAAGAGAATTTCTGGCCCCCTAGATGATAAATTAACATCTATAATTACACCTCTAATCGATTCACCTCTTCTATATCTATCATTAGGAATCTGTTCTTCTTTTGGAAGTGAAAGTTCAGCGTTTTCACTTGTAATGAATATATTATCTCTTTGAATCTGATTTACATTCCCAGATACGATAGAGCCTAATTTGTCATTAAACTGATTAAATATAGATTGCTTCTCTATATTTCTAATACTGTGTGATAAAAATTGCTTACCTGAGTTTATTAGACGACGTCCAAAATCTTCAGGACCTACAATCTCAATAAAAGGATCTCCAATTTCTAAATCTTTTTCAATTTTCCTGGCTTGCTCAACATGAATTTCAATCACCTCATCCTCAACATTGTCAACAACTGTTTTCTCTTGATAGATCTCAATTTCACCCTTTTCCATATTGACAATAACGCTAAAATTATCTCTTTCTTCACCATATTTTTTATGGATCAGATTCATGAATAGGTCTTCTATAATTGTACCTAAACTGGTTCTATCTACACCTCTATCCTTAGCTAGGTCGGAAAATGCATCAATTATATCTTTACTTATCAACTCAAACTCCTTTCAAAATTCTCTAATAAAAAGAAAGTGGGAATCTCTTCCCACTTTCATGAACGCAACTTAATTAATAAAATTACTTATTACAAAGTAATATTTATGATTTATTCTCAATCATTGTTTTATACATATTACAACTATTCTTTACATCAAATGGGAGTTCTTCATCCTCTAGTAGATTCTCTATTATATCCATAGCATCATCTAAATTTCCCATCTCAATATGTACAGATGCCTGCTTTAGCTCTAATGCCTCTTGAATCGAAACATCCATCTGAGCTGCATTTTTATAATATTCAAGAGCATTCTCATACTCCATCCTATCCAATGCGCGATCCCCTTTAAGCATTAGAAGCTTAGAGTGAAGATACTCATCCTCAATTTTAACATCTAGGCTCATAAGAGAGTCAACTGCAAAATCATTTCCTTCCTTTAAGTTATAATCAATCATATAAATCAAGGCGCTGGCGGCACCGTTACTCGAACCTATCTCCATTATATCAGATAGGATAGACATGTTTGGTGAATTACCCTCTATTATACTATTCATTTCCTTCCCTAGCTTAATAGATGTATTGTAATTCAGTTCTTTTGTGTTGCTTGAGTAGTACCCTGCAGCAAGTATTACTACAAGAATACCTCCTACAACCGCACCCATTAAACTTTTATTGTTCTCAAGGTAAGATAAATATGATAGAAGCCTCTCTCTAATTGGGTCTTGTCTTAATTCTTGTTTATCCATTCTATAAAATCCTTATAATTTTCATTGTACCCTCGCCCCGAATCGAACGGGGATCTATCGCTTAGGAGGCGACTGTTCT
>CAZKFO010000029.1:0-16399 GCA_964552145.1 uncultured bacterium
CATCCCATGCTGTATCACAGCACTCAGAACCATAGGCAGTCCAATCAAATTCACAGCTTTCACATGATGCTGTTCCACCATCAGTGCCACCATCAGTGCCACCTTCACAATCTGCTGCTTCGCCATCATAGCATAGTAAGTCACAACCCCACTGCTGATCTGTACCATCACAGAAGCCATCACCAATCCATGATTCTGCACAGCAATCAAGGTCAGCACAATCAAGGACAAATCCTTCATCACACTCACCAGGAGGCAAGCAATCTTCTGGACAGTTGTAGTAGTCTTCACTTCCTACACAGTTTCCATCACCACATTCAATTACATCGCCAGGACATCCGCAGCCAGCACAGTCCCAGCCATAGGTCCCTTCTAATGTAGCACAATCAATTCCAAATTCATCCCATGCTGTATCACAGCACTCAGAACCATAGGCAGTCCAATCAAATTCACACGCATCACAATTTCTTGTATCACCAGAAGGTGTATGAGAACTCGTTTTTAGACTCTTTGGCCCATTTGTATCCTCTACAATAGATATAGGCTCTAGTTTATTGTTATCATTAAGCTTAGCATCTGAACTCGCAAAAACTAGAGCGCCAATACACAAGCAGAACGAAAACATTTTAGTTAATGTATTCATTTATGTTCCTCCACTACGGTTGTTTTTTATAATTAAAATTAAGTCTGTTAAAATATAATGAAAATAATCTTAAAATGCTCTCATAATATTATCAAAATTACAAGTTGTTACATTGTTATAGCTCTTGACCAAACTCCAAATTAAATCTTTTTCTAGCCAAGTAAAGTAGTCCATATATAATAGGTGTATCTATAGCTGCAAACACAACCTTAAATAAAAATCCATTTAAAAGTAATTGAGTAAATATATCCCACGCGATAACATCAAAATAGCATAACAAAAACAGAACCACAAAGGTGTCAATAAATTGAGAGAACATTGTAGATGCATTATTTCGTAACCAAAGATGTTTTCCATGTGTTATTTTTTTCCAAAAATGAAAAACTCTAACATCTATGTACTGAGCAAAGAGATAGGCCATCATCGAAGCGAAAACCGCAGCACCAGAAAGCCCAAATACTTGATTGAAGACATCACTTCCAATTCCGAATGGTGCAGAAGGAATTACACTAGAAATCCAGACTACAACAAGCATAAACAATGATGCAATTAAACCCACTGTTACTACTTGATTAGCCTTCTTTTTCCCATATAACTCTGATATAATATCAGTAACTATGAATGTAATAGGGTATGGAAGTAAACCAACAGACTGCTGAAATGTATACATGCCAATAAATGGCAACCATATATCAATCTCAAAAAATTTTTGAAAGATAAGATTACATGATACCAAGGAAGCAATGAAAATTGAAGATAGGCACAAGAATAAGAAATTTGCATCATTTCTAATCATTTAAATCGTCTCTATTTTAATCATATTGGTAGTTCCAGTCACTCCAACAGGTATCCCTGCAGTCATAATAAACTGCTCATCTTCTTTAATTATATGATTATCAATTAAAAACTTTTTACAGAATTTAAGCATCTGATCTGTTGATCTAAATTTTCTAACTTTTATAGGTAATACCCCCCAACTTAAAGATAATTTTCTATAAACCTTACTAGAAGGAGTCATTGCAAAAATAAAGGATGATGGCCTAAAGCTTGACATGGTATTGGCCGTACTGCCTGATTCTGTCATTACAATCATTATTTTAAGAGAAAGGTCTTTTGCCATTTCAAATGCAGAAGAGCAAATTGCTGTCCTTGGGTTTTTCTTGTCTGGAGATGAAATCAAGTTAAAAAACTCTTCATTATCTAATATTTCTTTTTCAGCGTTTAAGACTATTGATTTCATCATTCTAACACACTCAAGGGGGAATTTGCCTGCAGCCGTCTCTCCAGAAAGCATAATAGCATCAGATCCATCATATACTGCACTTGCTACATCACTAACCTCTGCTCTTGTTGGCATGGGATTCTGAATCATTGATTCAAGCATCTGAGTTGCAATAATTACAGGTTTACAAGCCACATTACACTTCCTAACAATCTTCTTTTGAAGTGTTGGTACTTTCTCAAGATCTAACTCTAATCCAAGATCTCCACGCGCAACTAAGATTCCATCAAATGCTTTGATAATACTATCTAGATTTTCTATTGCTTGAGTCTTCTCTATTTTTGCAATTAAAGGGATATCATGGTTGTACTTTTTAAATAAATTGTCGGCTTTTAATCTATCTTCAGAAAATCGAACAAAACTTACTGCAATCCAATCTAGGTTTAAATTAATTGCCATTTTAATAAACCTAACATCTTCACTTCCTATAGTTGGCAGATTAATATCTAAGCCAGATATATTGACACCTTTTTTAGGAAGAATATCTCCACTATTTTTAGCTTTAATAACTATTTGAGTATTAGTTTTTTTTTGCTGAACGATAAAAGAGAGTTTCCCGTCATCTATCTTAATACGCGCACCCTTTTCAATACCTTTAAATTTAAGGTTTACATTGATTGGAATCTCTGAATCTAAGCCTAGAGTATAGGATTTTCCTCTTTTAATATTAATAATTTCTTTATTTGATGTTCTTATTTTAGGACCTGGGAGGTCCATCATTATTGATACGCTTTTATCTAACTTTTTAGAGATGTTTCTAATATTCTTCACTAAACCTTGAATATCAAAATCTGCATCATAATGAGACATATTGATTCTAGCAACATCTACACCTGCAACAATCATTTTTTCTATAATTGTTTTTGATAAAGATGACGGACCGAAGGTAGCTACAATCTTTGTTCTTTTATAATTCATAGATAATAAATTATAACTTATATATCAAATTCTAGAGCGAAATTAATTTTGTTTGTGTAGCTCAATATATATGGATATATTCTTGTCTAATTATCGGATGAGAGAAAAATAAGAACCAAATGAATAGTGTAAAAATAAAATTTTGGGGAGTTAGAGGATCTTACCCCACCCCTAGGGAACAAGATAAATTTGGTGGAAACACATCATGTGTTGAAGTGAGATCAAATTCAGAGCAACTAGTAATATTAGATATGGGGACGGGATTAAAGGACCTTGGAGATTCCATATTAAAAAGTAAAAACCCAATTAATAATATAAATATGATTGTCAGCCATTATCATTATGATCACATACTTGGATTTTTAATGTTTAGACCACTATTTAATGAAAACTTCACCATAAATATTTATGGTCCGGGTGAAACAGATAATGAAATAAAATCAAAATTTATGAATCTTCTAAATTCAAGTTTTTGGCCTGTAAACTTAGAGATGTTTTCTGCGAATTTAAGCTTTAAGAATTATACTTCTGGAGGCTTTGAACTACCAAATAAAATTAGAATAAAAACATGTCCACATGGACACCCAGGAGGATGTAATTCAATTAGAGTTGAAATAGATCGATTCACAGTATGCTATGTTACGGATTGCGAGCATCCTGAAGCTCATTTAAATCAAGATGTAATTGATATTTGTAACCATACTGATGTATTAATTCATGATGCACAATACACCCCTGAACAGATGCCAAATCATAAAGGCTGGGGACATAGCTCATGGAAACACTGTGTCGAAATTGCAAAAAAATCTAATGCTAAACAGCTAATCCTATTTCATCATAATCCTGAACATGGGAATGCTATCCTTGAAAAGATAGAATATGATGCTCAAGCACAATTTCAAAATACACTTTCTGCAAGAGAGGGAATGGAAATTCAAATCCCTGAGAAAGTTCCAGAAACTATTATTTCCTAATAATAATAAACTTAAATTATGCAGATGAAAAGAATTTACTGTGATAATGCTGCTAGCACACCTCTAGATAAAGATATCCTAAAGAAAATGAATGATATCTCGGAAAGAACAATTGGAAACCCATCGAGTATCCATAAGTTTGGTCAAGAATCTAAAGCAATCCTAGAACGAGCGAGACTATCTGTATGTAACTCTTTAGGCTGTAATCGTAGTGAATTAATATTTACAAGCTGTGGGACAGAAAGCAATAATATAGCACTTTTGGGGATACTAAAGCCTGGTGATCATTTTATTACTTCAACCTATGAACACCCCGCAATTCTTAAGGTTGCCAATATCTTGGGCAAAAAGGGAATTGAGGTGTCATATGTAAGGCCACACCATAATGGAAAAATATCTACTATTGATATTGAAAAAGAAATAAAACCTCATACTAAATTAATCTCAATAATGTTTGTAAATAATGAGATTGGAACAATAAATCCTATAAATGAAATCTCAGAAATAAGTCATAATGAGAATATAATCTTTCATACTGATGCAGTTCAATGCGTTGGGAAAAAAAGAATTAATCTAAGAAAAACTAAAATTGATCTGCTAAGCTTATCTGCCCATAAATTTTATGGACCAAAGGGAGTAGGGGCTTTATTTATAAGAGATGGGGTAGATTTACGCCCAACATATATAGGTGGCAGTCAAGAAAATAATCTCAGTCCTGGTACAGAGAATATTATAGGTATATATGGTCTATCTCTAGCCTTAGAGATGTCATTAGATTTAATGGAACAGAGAAATAAACTGACTACTAAAAATGAATCCCTCTTTATTAATAGTTTAAAAGAACTGAATTTAAATTTTAATATAAATGGTGAAGATAGGCTCCCTGGAATTCTAAATCTAACTTTTATGGATATACTAAGCACGGATTTAGTAATGGCGCTTGATATCGATGGATATGCAATATCTGGAGGCTCAGCTTGCTCATCGGGAATCACAGCTGCTCCTAATACCCTCATTGAAATTGGTTTAAATGAAGATCTTGCAAAAAAAACTGTTCGTATATCTTTTGGGAAAGATATAACAGAAAATAATATAATTAACTTAGCAAAATCTATCTCAATAATAATTAGGAATACTAATGAGTAAGCTAGATAAAAATAAGGTGCTCGTTGCTATGTCTGGCGGAGTTGATAGCTCCGTTGCAATTTCAAAATTAAAAGAGCAGGGGTATGAAACTATTGGAATTACATTGAAATTGTGGGAAAATACTAATCCAACAACTGGGAAAAAAGAAAATAGCTTGTGCAATTCGACAGAAGCAATTAATGCTGCAAAAATGATTTGTGATAGACTTGGAGTGCACCATTATACCATAAATCATATTGACTCATTTAAAACTCATGTAGTGGATAATTTTATTAATGAATATATGGGTGGAAAAACACCTAATCCATGTGTTAAATGTAATTCCTATGTTAAATGGGGAAATTTAATAGAGCAAGCAAATAAATTTGGAGCATACTACATAGCCACTGGTCACTATGCAAGAATAAGCAGAAAAAATAAAGAATCTGTAATCCAAATAGCAAAAGATAAAAGTAAAGATCAATCCTATATGCTATGGCATATTAATAAGGAACTGATAGATAGAACATTATTTCCTATAGGGGAATTCACGAAAGATGAAATTAGAGAGTATGCTAAAGAACAAAACTTAGAAACATCAGATACACCTGATAGCCAAGATTTATGTTTTGTCATGGATGGAGACTATAGAAACTTTTTGAATGAATACATGCCTGAAAAAATGAAGAATATAAAAGGAGGAAATATAAAAGATGAGTCAGGAAAAATAGTCGGAAATCATACTGGGTTTACTGATTATACTATAGGACAAAGGAAAGGTTTGAAGCTTTCATTCCCAGAGCCACGCTATGTAAAGAAAATAAATCCAATAACAAACACAGTAACAATTGCTAAAAAGGAATCAATATTCTCAAATAGATGTATCGCAAAAGAAATTAATTGGATGATTTCTAAACCTAATATCCCTCTTAGGGCATATACTAAAATTAGATATAATAGTCATGGTGGGAGCTCATTAATAGAAAAGACTAAAGGGGAATACAGAATATCATTTGATGAACCTCAATTAGCAATTACACCTGGGCAATCAATAGTATTTTACTCTGGTGATATACTAATAGGAGGTGGTATAATAAAAGGGCTAAAGAAAGAATGAATGATTTATCTATAATTATAATGGCTGCAGGTAAAGGCACTAGAATGAATTCAAAGATGCCAAAAGTATTACATCAATTAGCAGGGAAGTCTCTAATTAATCATGTTATTGATACCGCTAAACTGCTATCTCCTAAACATATTATTGTTATCTTAGGATATGAATCAGATTTGATAAAACAATCAATTAATAGTGATGATATTCTTTTTTCTCTACAAAGAAAGCAAAAAGGAACTGGTCATGCAGTTATGAAAGCCAGAAGACATCTTCATGAATTTAAAGGCCAAACTCTTGTTTTATCTGGAGATGTTCCATTAATTAATAAGGAAACTCTTATGTCCCTATATAGGAAACAAATTAATGACAATCTAGATGCATGCATGTTAACTGCAGAGATAGAAGACCCTACAGGGTACGGTAGAGTAATACGGGATAGTAATGGATATCTACAATATGTAAAGGAGCATAAAGATTGTAGTCCTAAGGAAATCAAAGTGAAAGAAATTAATTCAGGGATATATATATTTAATAATCAAATTCTATTTAAACTTCTACCTGAACTTGATAAGAATAACTCTCAATCTGAGTATTATCTTCCAGATGTACTATCTTTGATTATATCTCAACAGGGGAAAATTGGACTTGAAAAAACAGCTGATATTATCGAAATTCAAGGCGTAAATACATCAGAACAATTACTATATCTTGAAAAAAAATATCAAAAATATGAATAAATATATTCCACCATGTTTTTAAAGAAAAAGCGTAGATATAAAAGAAAGAAGAGTAAAGGATACTCAATACCAAGGATTAATCCTGTATTAGTAATACTATCATTGATAATATTCTTATTTATAGGATCTTTTATATTTGAAATCAATAAAAAAAGTACGAAAAAATATCAACCTAATTTAGCAAAGCTACTCAAAAAAAATTCATATGAAAAGAAAACGGGACATAGAATTACACTATCTATTCAAAATGGATGCGGAGAAAACAATATAGCATTTATGTATAAAAACTTTTTGCGAGAAGAGGGGTTTGATGTTATGGATACTAAGAATGCTCCAAATTTTAATCATGAATCGTCAAAGATAATATCACATACAGATAATATGAAAATTGCTAATTATATTTCTAAACTAATGGGAATTAATGATAGTCTTATAAATATTAAATATGATGATAATTTAGTAGTTGATATTACATTAATTATTGGAAAAGATTTTGATAAATTAAGTTCATATGATAATGCTTCTTTGTATTATCCTATGTATTAAATTGAGAATAAATATATATGAAGCCAATTGAAATAACAAAATTAATGCTTGAGAAAAAAGCACGCGAGATTAAGATTTTTGATGTTAGAAAAATAACTACACTAACCGATTACTTTATTATTTGCACATCAGAATCTGATCCACAGACAAAAGCTATCGTTAACCATGTAGAGAAGACTCTGCGTAAAAATGGAATAAAAGCAAGTAGCTCTGAAGGTGTAAATAATAATGAGTGGGTTATACTGGATTATATTGACATAATTGTTCATATATTTAGTAAGGAAAAAAGAGAATTCTATAATCTTGATAGATTATGGGCCGATGCAAAAATAACAAAAATAGAAGAACAGAATGAAAGCTGATTTTTTAGATATATTTAATTCTGTGCTTTCTAAATTAAAATTCCCATTAGAAAAAGTGATTGTGCAGGTCCCAAAGAATCTAGAACATGGTGACTTTACAACTAACTATCCTATGATTAACGCAAAAGATATCGGCAAGAATCCAATGGAAATTGCAGAGATTATAGTTAATGAAATTAACAAAATAAATAACCCTCTAATAGAAAAGATAGACTTTATATCACCTGGATTTATAAATATAAAAGTCAACAAAGTGCTTTTATCAAACAAGCTCCCTAATATTATAAAATCTGATTTTAATTACGGAATGAATAAAAATAATAATGGGCAGAAAGCCTTAGTAGAGTTTGTAAGTGCTAATCCTACAGGACCACTAACTGTTGGGCATGGAAGGAATGCAATTATTGGTGATTGTGTCAGTCGAATTCTTGAGTGGAATGGATTTACCGTTGAAAGAGAATATTATTTTAATAATGCAGGTAGACAAATGAGGATCCTAGGAGAATCAGTGTACGTACGTTACATGGAACTATTAGGGGCTAAATTGATAATGCCTGAAGATGGGTATGAAGGTGAATATATAAAAAGAATTGCGAAACATATATTGAATGAACATGGAGAAAAATATAAGAATAATAATAATGCTCCTGTTTTCAAAGAAACTGCTGAATCTTTAATATTTGAGGATATAAAAAATACAACTAATAAAATTGACTTGAAGTTTGATTCTTTCTTTAATGAAAATAAGCTATATGAAAATAAAGAAATTGATAAGGTTGTAACTGATTTAGATTCAAAGGGATTAGTATACAAAAAAGATGGTGCTGTGTGGTTTAAAGCAACCAGCATAGGTAGAGAAGCAGATAAAGTTCTTATTAAAAGTACAGGAGAGCCAACCTATAGGCTTCCAGACATTGCATATCATAGAGATAAGTATCAACGTAAGTATGATTTAATGGTTGATGTCTTTGGAGCTGATCATATGGATGCATATCCAGATGTTTTAGCAGCAATGGATGCTTTAGACCTTGACTCTAATAAAGTTAAAGTATTGATTTATCAATTTGTTACAATATTAAAAAATGGCGAGCCTGTAAAAATGTCAACTCGTAAAGCAAATTTCATATCACTAGAAGAACTTATAGATGAAGTAGGCGCTGATGTTACACGATTTTTCTTTATTATGCGAAGCATCAACTCTCATCTTAATTTTGATTTAGATATTGCAAAAGATCAATCTGATATTAATCCTGTATTCTATATACAGTATGCACATGCACGATGTTGCAGTATTATAAGAAGGTTCACAGATGATGTAGAATCAATAGATGTAAATGTTTTAGAATTTCTAACAAATGAGTTAGAATCCCAAATTATTCGAAAATTAATTGAATTCCCAGAGCTGGTGATTAAATGTGCAAAGACACTCGAACCACAAAATATATCCAATTACTTAAGCGAATTATCATCCATGCTTCACAGCTATTATGCAAAGGTGAAAGTAATTGATCTCGAATCCAAATCTACAACAGACTCAAGAGTCTATCTTATAAATTCTATACGAATAGTACTTAGAAATGGACTTTCTATCCTGGGGATATCTTCCCCAGAGAAAATGTAAAATTACTTAGCGCAGCAAGGTTTAATACAATTTTTACCGCATTTCTTATCTATAGAAACCGGTCCACCTTTACAACATTTGGATTGTTCTACAGCACCTTTATTACAGGCTGTTGCACAACTCTTTTTACAACATGTCATTGATATTACACCATATGTAAAAACTGCTAAAAAACAGAACTTCCATAATAAATTTAATTTATCCTTAAGCTCTAACATATTATTCTCTCCTTAATTAATTTTCCATTCTTCATAGCCTCCATCAAGGCTATATACATCTAAAAAACCATTATTAACTAATAACTCTGCTACTTTTTGGCTACTGTTACCATGATAGCAGTATACAATAACCGTACTATCTTTACTAATTCTATTTAAAATATCACTGAAATTACTTTGTGAAACATTGAGTGCTCCATCAACATGTCCTGAAATAAAAGATTCTCTGTCTCTAATATCAAGAAGAACCACTTCTTGATTAGTCTGTAATTTATCTTTTGCAGATGATATATTTATATGCTTAATAATCTGATTCGAGAGTTATTGTTCCAAGTCTATCATAAAAAATCCATCTTCCAAAGAAAGCATCCCCTGCAAATGTACCCTCAGATTTTCTCTGACCATTCTCATGAAAATCAATCTGGTAACTTAAATCAGAATCTGAAGTAAACTCTTTAATCCTTTTTAAATTTCCAGATGGAAAGTACCAAGAACATGCACCTACCATAACTCCATTCTCATAATATATATCACCCGATAAAGTACCATTTTTATAGTAGCTTATATATCTACCATCTTTTGTATAATCAATATGAGAATATTTTTCCTTTGCTTGACCATTAGGATAGTAAGTTGTTTTCTGTATCTTTGGAGGGATAGATTTAGAGTGAGTTTCTTCTACTTCTATATACCCATTACTATTATAGAGTTTCACTATATGAACTTTATTGTCTCTAAAGAAAATTTCTTTCCTTAAAATATTATTGTGATCATAATCTAATTGTCTGAACTTATATTGAACTCCATTGATTGGATAATAATGGCTATCGCTATGAGTAATATCAGCATCTAACTCACTATACTCTTTCTCTGAGAATCGTGACTGATAAGGGTCACATCCCAGAAAAAGAGTTAATGAGATAAGAATAAATGCTATATGCATATATTTATTTAATCAATACAACCTTCTGAGATGCATTAAACCTATCTGCGCTCATCTGCACTATATAGATTCCAGAAGGCTCATTTGTTGCATCCCATACCTTAGTATAATCTCCAGCTTGTATAAACCCTTCATGAATCATGGCTATTTCTCTACCCTGTAAATCATAGATTACAATAGACATATTTCCATCCTTATAAACAGAGAAACTAATATTCGTTGTAGGATTAAATGGGTTAGGATATGCAGGCTCCAATATATAGGCATTTGGATTCATAGATTCATTATTTAATACCTCTATACTACCAACTGCATATACACCTTCACCATAAGCTGACTGATCAAGATCAGTATTAACTAATAGTTCCTTATTATCATCTATACTATATAACTTAAGAACTATCTCATCACCAGTATTAAATCCATCTAGTGATATACCATATTGATTAAAACCTTTCCAAGCTGATATCACTACAGGTGATTCGAGGTCAGAGATTCTTGTAGCACCTACTAATTTATTATTAGCGTATGCAGCAATTTCATCACCAATATTCACATCACCTATCATATCTGTTATTATGATTGGATATGATATACCTGTTGGATTTAATAACTCAGAGTAAGCTTGAGTTAGAGTTTCGCTATAATTCGCATTCATTAAATCACTAGTTCTAAATGCCATCATAGAATCACCATAAACTAAATCTACTGAATCACTTCCAGATATAACTACTGAATACCCTTCACCAGGTTTCATTCCTCCATTATCATCTATTGTGTTTACTCCAAGAGATGGAGCGTAATAATGACCATCATCATTTGAAACTAACAATACATCTATATCTAAGAAAACTTCTTCAACAGATCTATTCTCATTAGGCAAATATGATATGATATTAATCATATAAGGAGATAGGTTGATTGCACTATATAAATCAGCTGCATCACCTTCTACTGTAGTTGTTGAACTTTCCATTGAGAATACATAGTATCCATCTCCAAGCTCAATTTCTCCTATTTGATCAATACCATATAATGGTGCTAAAAATTCATTGCTATCATTTGAAGCAAGAAGCAATTCAGCATCCGCAAATAAATCAGATAGCTCTGTATCACCTACATCAACATTAAGTGAAATAAGATTCATTCTTTGACAATCAATAAAAATATCTAAGGCATCACCACCATCATCACCTGATGCAACTCCAAACTCTACAGAAAGTGGGTTTGCACTTGAATCAGAGAATAAAAGATCTGATAGGCAATCTTCTGATACATCGCCATCAAGCATAATAAGTGTACCACTACCCGCTGGAACAACTCCACCAGTTAATGAGAATGCAAGTACAGCAGAACCACTAACAGATACCATGAATCCATTAGCCTCTGCATCACCACCACTTGCACCGGTCACACAACCATTATGACTAAATTGGAATCCAGCAACATCGACAGTAGTCTCATAGTTAAGGTTGTTACCATCTAATGATAAACAAACTTCAGTCCCTGGAGAACATGCTATCTCACCACCACCATCACCACCATCATCACCACCATCATCACCGCCATCATCACCGCCATCATCACCACCATCATCTGCACCGCCATCATCGCCACCTTCAAATGGATATGTAAATGTTGCGCATTGAGATCCTGCAAAAATTGGCTCTGCTAGCGGATCAGAAACTACAGTATTCTCAAAGCAGAATTCAGACTGAAATGCACTTGGGGCATCATCAGAAATATTCATAGTGACATTCATAATAGCTCCACTACCAGGAGAAACCATTGCACCAGTAAATGAAAATGCTACAATTGTAAAGTTGCCTTCTTGGTCACTTCCAGAGGTTGCAAAACCATCCATCCTATCTGTATTTTCTACTGGTACTTCATTATTATAACTATAGTAATCTGGATCATCACTAATAGTAAACTGCAAACCTGATACATCAACGGTATTATTCATTAATACTGAGAATGTATTATCAGATGTCTGAGCCATTGTGAAATCTACAGAATTAGCTAAAGTAACAGTCTGTGAATTTCCAGTAAAGAAATATGCATTTCCATTACTATCTGCAATTACCGTTTCACTACCATCCAAGGCATCACCAAAAGTAAGCTCACAATCTCCGCCATCAGCCTCACCATTTATTTGATATGTTACCTTTATAACTTCACCCTGACTCACTGGAAGAACTCCACCGGTCAAACTAAACCAAAGTATCGTTGCATTTCCATCAAAATCAGCACTAAAACCGTTCAGATCTTCACCTTCTAAAATTCCAAGACCCTCAACACTAACCATAGTCACACACTCTGGAGTATCTTTTAGCATAATTTGCAATCCTGCTACTGGGGCGGGGTTATTCATGGAAATAGTAACATCAAACTCATCACCTACACTAAATAAACCACCTTCAATATCACCCATAGATAGATCAACTATAAACATAGGTGTAGAACCTGCTATATTTGAATATGCAGATTCAGTCTCTTCAAACTGAGATGTTACCGCATAATAATACATCTGACCATTTACCAGTCCGGAATCAAGATAGCTATCTGCCTGACCCAGTATCTCTGCTATTAGAGTATACTCTCCATCTTGAGTATCAGACCTATAAACATTATATCCTATAAAGTCTTCGTCACGAGTATTGTTATTATCATAGGCTCCTTCATAGAATTCTTTTTCTGGATAAAATTGATTATCTTCAGACATAAGGCCATCACAATATCCATTGACATCTTCACAATCGACTCCACAGTCACCACAGTCGCAACTGAAGTACTGACATGAAAAATCGATTCCATTAGTACCATCATCGCAAAATCCATCACCAAGCCAATTTAACCATACTGGATCAGCGCATGTTCCTGCGCAGTCCATGACTCCCATAACACCAAAAGCTAACTCACATTCATCACCTGGCCCTAGAGGCACATCAACGGAATCCCATGACAAAGTAATTTCTGTATCACCAGGAGAAGCTACAAGGTTCTCTGGAATTGGAGCCTGAAATGGCATAGGCATCGCAGAAGCTTGATTTGAATAGGCTGATGGGATAGTTTCTTCATATATTGCCGTAGCAACAAAGAAATACTCTGTACCATTTTCTAAGCCAGTAACTGTATATTCAAATGTTAATCCACTCGTAGATGCTATCGGCTCATATGGACCTCCATCCACTAGAGACATAAATAAGTTGTAACTAGTAACTTCCTCACGATCCTCATGTAAATGATTTCCTGTATTTGAATAATCTCCTAATTCTCCAGTAGCCTTAGAGTTTGGAGAAACTAAATATGGATACTGATTAGATAATCGATTATGTTGACTTAAATGACTAAGCTTAAGCTCATAAGAGCCTTGATTGTCAGACATTAAACCACCACAATCTGCTAATTCTTCGTCAAAACATGATAGATCACATCCAAAGTCTTGATTCTCATCATCACAGTAACCATCGCCAATCCAAGATTCAGGGCAGCAATCACCATCACCAGAACAATCATCAACCATACCTACCTGCTCATCACAAGGTAATGACAACTCTCCACAATCTGCAAGGCCCGTTGCATCAGATGTAAATACTTCAGATTCAACAGGAGGACTTTGACTAGTATTTGCTACCTGCCATTGATAAGGTCCTTCATCCGCCTCAAAACCATAGAATAGAAGCGTAGGGCCTTGGAAAACTCCAAAGTTACCACCATTTTCTAATGGGCTATCTACCCCCCAATATATATCAGTGATAGGACAATCTCCCTCCCAAGAAAGTAAGAAATAGTGAGAAGAAGTTCCATCACTTGCTTGATAGCATTCATCTTCTACACCATCACCATCAAGATCAGTAAAAGGAGTTACTTGAAAATTAGTGATTTCAGTACAAGGAACTACCTCACCACAGTGGTTGTATGGGTCGTCACAATCAAATCCACAGTCACCACAATCACAACCAAACTCCTCACAATCAAAATAAAATCCAAAAGAACCATCATCACAGAAACCATCACCAAGCCAATCAATACAGGAATCACCTAAATCAGCACCACAACCTTCTAAACCACACACTAAACAGTCATATGAGCTATACACAGCATTGTAAGGATCAAATGGATTCCCTTCACAATCAATACTTTCCTGGGCACCCATAGGTTGCCCCCAAGTTAAAGTGATTTGCTCGTCTCCAGCTAATGCTTCAAGATTTGAAGGCGGATTCGCATCATAAGGCTCTTGCCCTGTAGTAATTTCCAATACAGAAGATTCAGAAGATTCACCACTTATATTGGAAGCTGTTACCCAATATATATAAGATACTTCGAAATCAAGCCCAGTATCATTATAACTAGTTCCTGATATAGTTGCAATAGCAGATGCATCTCTATAAACTGTATAATAATCAGCAAGAGCTGAACCATCCCATGTTAAACTAACATTATTAATATCAACAAGTGTAGCTTGAAAATTATCTGGAGCGTTAGGGACATCTGGTAACTCACCAAATAAAATTGGATCGTTACCTACTTCATATGGGATTTCAATACTACCTGTAGGATCTGAAAATACCAGATCATCTAAACTTAAATATGTATACCCAGCTGTATCATCAAAGGAGTAATCTACGCTAAATAGTTCTCCTCCACCTGCTGGGATTGATGCTCCTGTAAATGAGAATCCAAGAACCATCCCTGATGCTGGACTAAAACTTACATTATCTAAATACTCATTTGCTAATCCACCATAAGCCTGATCACTAAAGTCTAGGCCATTATTACTATCAGATAGTCTGAATTCAAAACCAGCAACCTCTACATTGCTATAATAGTCAATGGTAATAGTTCCACCATCAACATCTGAGATTGCAACATACACAAATGGGTCTGCATCTGCACCTGGAAGCTGAACCTCTAATTGCTCTCCAGAAGAATCTGAAAAGATTATATCTGATAAACAATCAACTGTAACACCTGAACCTAAATTTAACAGTAAGCCACTACCAGCAGGGACCACATCTCCTGTAAGTGAAAATGCAAGAAATACAGATGAGCTTAATGATAGTTGGAATCCTGCATCTTCAACAGCTCCACCACTTGCGCTAGTTACACATCCATTATGATTAAATTGAATTCCAGCGATATCTACATCAGAGCTATAGAATAAATTTGAATTTTCATCAAGGTCAAGACATACATCCACATCTCCAAAGCAATCAAAACTTGCACAGTTATTAGGATCAGTCTCTGAGCCATCACACTCACCACAAGCATCTTCTAAAGCATCACCATCACACTCACCATTACAGTCTTCAACCGCACCACCATCACACACATCATTACAGTCAATTACTGCATCACCACCACACTCACCAGCACAATCCTCAACAGCATCACCACCACACTCACCAGCACAATCCTCAACAGCATCACCACCACACTCGCCAGCACAATCTTCAACATATTCACAGCTTCCGTCATCTTGTTCTGCATCAGGGTTGTAATTACAAGCGGTATCATCCATACATCCAGATACCACTAGCGCAAATGCAGCGCTTAATGCTTCACCCGAAGAGTCAGAAAAAATTAAATCAGATAAAGAAGAATCCATGCAATCTGTACTACCTAAATCTATTAGAGTTCCAGAGCCAGCTGGAATTACAGAACCTGTAAATGAAAAAGCAAGAACTGTATTATCACTTGCAGAAATTGAAAACCCATTAGCTACCGCGTCGCCACCATCTGCATTGCTAGCACATCCATCATGACTAAATTGGAACCCTGCAATATCTGCACTACTATTATAATTTAAACTTGACCCACTGATTGACAAGCATACGTCAGTATCATTGGGGCAACCATCATCTGCACCACCATCTGCATTACTTTGAGCGGTGATAGCTCCGTTAGCATCTT
>CAZKFO010000030.1:0-15787 GCA_964552145.1 uncultured bacterium
GAGTGATGGGATTTGAACCCACGGCCCCCTGGACCACAACCAGGTGCTCTAACCAACTGAGCTACACCCACCACTGATATTTGGTTGGTAAATATAGTAACTTTATTTTAATTTGAATAAGTAAATTTTATTGAATTATTTTAATAAAAGGTAACTTGATGGCGCAATTTATAATTGGTACAGATATAGGTGGTACTACTTTCTCATCTACATTATTTGATGATTCACTTAATCCAATAAAAAAATCCAACAAAGAATTAATAAATAAATTTGATTCAACCGATCATCTTCTAGATGGTATCAGTAAACAAATAAATAAACTAATCGATAAAAATCAAATTGGGAATATGATTGGTGCTGGTATTTCATGCCCTGGCCCGCTAGACTCAAGTTCTGGAAAAGTTTTAGATACACCTAATTTGGAGCTACTACAGAATGTAGAATTGAAGAATGAATTAGAGAACAGATGTGGCATCCCCATAAAAATTGAAAATGATGCAAATCTATTTGCTTATGGTGAATGGCATTGCTCCGGTGCTAAAGATGAGGTTTTTGGTGCTATAACATTAGGTACGGGCCTAGGATTTGGAATAATCATCAATAAAAAAATATACCAAGGTGCTCATGGCCTTGCTGCAGAATATGCTATCTCACCAATAGAATCTGGTGATTGGGAATCAAAAGTATCAATACGAGCAATTAAAGAAATTTCAAAAAAATATATTAAGACCTCTCAAATTCTGGATCCTATAGATATTTTCAACAAAGCATCCAATGGCGATTCAAATGCTATAAACATCTGGAATGAATTCGGTGAGAATTTAGGGCTTGTAATTAGCCATTTTATAAATATGATTGATCCTAATAGGATATCAATTGGAGGTGGAGTTTCAGGTGCATTTAACTTTTTCAAGGATAGTATGAAGAGTTCAATATCTAAACACTCCCCTGCTTATAAAAATTTTAATATTGATATTTTTGAAAGCAAAGAGAAAGAGTTCTCAGCTCAATTAGGGGCTGCTCTTTTAATGAAAAATTTTAAACGACAATAAACAAGTCATATCTAATGGAGGCATTCTGAAATACATTTATATTATAATTCTATTACTTATATCTTGCAGTAATGAGCAGCCTATTAAAGTTAAAGCTGAAGTAGAAAAGTCCGTTGATGAGAAAACTAAATTTAGAACCTATAAAAATCAAGTTTCTATGATGAATACAGGTAGGGAAAAGTTAGAGCGTCTTTCTGACGTACAAGATGCAACTCGAAATATTTTAAAGACCTTTGATAATCACAAGCCAAAAATATCATCTAGCTCTGGAGAATAGTGTTAACCATTAAAACAATATCTAGGATGTCATTTACTCCATCTTGATTAATATCTAATAAATTAAATTGTTCTTCAGATGGCGTAGATACACCAATAATAAAATTAACAGCTAGTATAATATCTAATACATCTAAGCCTCCATCTAAATTAATATCACCAGTTACATAAGTAATATCTACCACATATAGCCCCGTTCTTCTATCAGAAACAATTACATTATCTGAACCAAAAAATGGATATACTCCCCACGCACCATTATAAAGATAATCACTTTCTTCCTCAAAAGTATCATAATAGGCTGCGATCTTGAGATTTGATGGGTCTGTTATATCTAAAACCTGCAATCCAAAAACATAATAGCTGATATATAAACGGTTACCAAGAACAAATATATTGTGCGCGGACCAGTCTTCACCTCCCTCAGGAAACCATTCATCTAAATAGTTGATATTTGATAGATCAGTTACATCCCAGGACATAATATACCCTCCTGCTGTCTCTGAGCCTGTAAACAATGTATTTCCATCATCTGATACCCAGCAAGCATGTGCTTTGGGTACGCCTGGCCACGATGTGATTAATGTAGGATTTTCTTTATCGCTTATATTAAATGCATACATTGTATCATCATAGATTCCACATCCGTATAGCACATCATTTTTAACACAAACATCATGTAAATATGAGCCACTCCATCCACCAACTTTAATGGGATTAGAAGAATCCTCTAAATCCAAAATTATTAAATCATCTAATCCCCAAGATTCGACTTCACCATTATTACTTAATAACTCATCTGCACCAATAACATATAAATATCCATCTGCCTCCATAATATTATGAGATTGAACAACTCCACTCCACTCATTTACTATCACTGGATTGGATGGATCTAAAATATTTACAACCTGAATTCCTTGTGGATGCACATAATACTCTCCATCTTGGTAAAGAATTGGGTCTGGGTAGTTTGCCTCTGTCCCCACATACATATAATGTTCATAAGTTTTAATGTCACGATGACTTGAAGTCGATCCTGGTATAAATGAAACCAATTCTGGGGTAGATGGATTTGAAGATATATCAATGATATAAGTACCATCCCAACCACCTACTAGAGCATATTTATTTCCATTTACATCTTCGTATCCCCAGATATCATTTAATTCTGATATATTATTAGTCCAATAATTTTCATTAGGCTCAAACCAATGACCAACCAGATTAGCATTAAATGAATCTTGTGATAGCAAAAGATAAGGACATAAAAATAAAATAAGATTTCTAAATATATAAAACATCTACCATATATTATTAAATAACTAGAATAATTTCCATTAATATTACTAATTATTTTTTGTTATTATTGCTTATATTACCATGTAGTTATGTCATTTAACTCTAAAGGAAGTCCAAATGATTAAAAATATTTACAAAATTTTATTCACTGCCTCAACCTCATTAATTCTATCCATAATAATGATATCTTGTGGAAGTGATAGCCCCTCACAACAATCTCCTGATCTGCAAATATGGGATGATTGGACGTCTACTACTCATTCATATTATACTAGTGCTGATTGTTCTGGAAATGCTCTGACATTTAATGAATATGCGAATCTAATGATTGATAATGCAATTACAGCTGAGGCACAAATCTTCATGAATACCGAATGTTTAGACCCAGAGACTCAAACAGTAACATGTGATTTGGAAAATTGGAGAGAGCATGTGATTGAGTTGTGGGCTAATTCTGAGACTGATGAAGAGCAAGCAATAAAAGATGAAATTATTGCTAATACAGGAATAGCTGAGACAGCATCAAGCTCAATTGGTCTCCTTATACATATAAATAAAACTTTTGCTGTAAGCTATGATGGCATATGCTTAAACTACTCAACTGGAGCGCTAGAAGAAAGTGAGTACTGTATTGGGAACCCAGATGTAAACTACGATAATGGCTATTGTGAATTTGAAACAGAGTTTGCATGTCTATCAGCATCTGGAACTTGGGATACCGGTTATGGCGGAAGCTGGGATGAAGATGGTGACAACTATAAACTTGAATATGTCATAAATGGATTAGCACAAGAAAAAATGCTTTTGTATACTGAGCAAGCAATTTCGATTATAGAGTACTCGAATGGAAATGAGCTATGCGTAGGATTAGATTTTATACGACAATAGTTTAAAATGTCTACCTTAAAGAAGCTTGATATTAATCTAACAAAAAAGATTAATAATTTTACCAGTAAAAATAATCACCTATTAAAATACCTTATTTATATCACTAATACTTCCGATGGTAAAGCGTATATATTTTATGCCCTTTTACTTCCTTTTATAGCTCCAGCACATGGAGTCCAAATACTAAAAGTAGGGATTCCAGCTTACATGTTCCAGCTACCAATATATTTGATCATTAAGAATATAATCAAGAGGAGTAGACCGAGAAAAGACCAAGGTATTATCCCTCAAATTACTCCTCCTGATAAATATAGTTTTCCATCTGGACACTGTGCATCGGCAACACTCTTGGTGCTAGTGCTATATACATTTAATCTATGGTTTACACCTCTGCTGATACCCTGGATGCTAATAATATACTTTTCTAGGATTGCTCTTGGATTACACTATCTATCTGATGTTATTGGAGGTATATTACTTGGTTTAACATCATTCTTTGCAGGAAGCTATATCTCAACTTATTTAATTTGAAAAGTCGCCTCAATGGGAGGATGATCACTGAGTCCTAATAGCTTCAAACTAACACCAAATAAATTTTCCTCAACATTAATCCCTCTATATAGAATATAATCAAGAGCTTGTTTCTCATATAGATTTTCAGCTGACCAATTAATCATATTTAAATCAAGAGCATCTAGTAATCTTTCCACTGTCTTCTTCTCATTATCTAAATAATTAATATTTAAGTCACCAGATAAGATAACAGGGCAATTAGCTGAGTTATTTTCTATATAGCTAATAATATGAGAAATCTGTTTTTCTCTGGTAGATATATCACTTTGAGAATTTCCTGCATCAAGATGCGTATTATAAAGGTGGACTTTATGGCCATCAATATCTAACTCTAAATGCTGAAATCCTTTACTCGCCAAACAATCATTTGCCGATGATAGCCAGCCATTGCAACAATCAAACAATTCTTCATGAGATTGAATAATCTTATATTTATTGGAAATAGCCATTGTTAAACCAGAACTATTAGAATTAATTAGACTATTTAGTGGCCATATAAATTTAGACTCATTAGATAGAATAAAGTTATAACCCGGTAGCTGCTCCTTTAAATAGCTACTATCGTAAATCCAATTCTCTTGAAAAAAGATAAAATCATACTCAGTAGACTGGTTTAATATTTTAGGTATTCTTAAATGCGGAGAATCTCCTGCAATAATAGGATGAAGGGCGTGTATGTTATAGGTTAATACTTTAAATGTTGAGGGAAAAAGAAACTGAGATATAAATAATAAAAATAGAAATATTTTAACGCTCAAGTTTTCTCCTATATATGAGCATCGGAAGATTAATAACTGCAAGTATAAAGATTGCTGCAAATTGCATATTAATCAAGTAGTAAGGCCACTCTCCAAACACAAATGGATTATTAGTAGATGGTCTTTCTAGTAGATAAAAATAATTTGAACCTAGTATTAGGTTTACTATATAAACTACAACTAATACTAACTCTGTAATTGCTATTGCTCTTATAAGTGCCCACTTTCTAATAACCATCCCATCGACAAAGATTAGATATAACACATTTAATACAATGAGGCCATGCGAGGCCATAAATGAGAAGAGATAAAAATGATCGATTATATTTGTTGAATCAGGTGTAAATATAGCTTGGAATGCTCCTCCTAATCCCCAAAAATAACAGAGCTCAAATACTAACTGATTTTTTTTTATAAGCGCCCATGAAGTCCCAAGAACTGATAGACCACACATATGCAGAGGAAGATCTTTTGTGATTGACCAACCCATATTAGTATCAAAGAACCTATAGAAATCATCTACCAACTCAACCCCTAGGATTAGGATGGCCAAAGCAATCGCAAAATTATATCTTGAAGTTTTACTGAAATATTTCTTCGCAATAAATGGAATCACAATCCATAAAAATACCATACTATAGATATAGCTTAAATGGGACGTTCCATATAAATCAAATTGGAAATTCACTGTAGACTTTTCTTAATTAGCTTTTCATGTTAACGTACTGGAGCTCAATATCAAGATTAGCTGATTTAAGCATTGATATAACGCCCTGTAAATCATCAATTTTTTTCCCTGTAACCCGAATTTGATCTCCTTGAATCTGAGATTGGACTTTCAGCTTCTTATCTTTAATCATCTTGTTGATATTCTTTGCTCTATCCTTATCAATTCCTTCTCTCAAGGTAACTTTCTGTCTGATAGATGTCCCTGCAGCTGATTCCTCATCATGAAACTTAAGAACTTTAATTGAAATCTTCCTGCTAATAGCTCTTGACTTTAGCATATCAACAACAGCAGTAAGCTGCATACTATTATCAGAAAGAATAGTTATACTCTTATCACCCTTATCTAGAGAAATACTTGTTGAGCTCCCTCTAAAATCATATCTATTACCAATATCTCTAATAACCATATTAACCGCGTTATCAATCTCTTGCATATTGAAAGAGCTTACTATATCAAATGATGGCATCCTATTCCTCCTTTAAAAATAAAATCTAAACATAAGTACTGGTACCGAACCAGCTAGTTTACCTGTTCTAATATATGTTTCATGGTTTTCACCTTCTATTTTATACTATTAAAATCTGCACCCGTAGGATTTTGAAAAACTTTTAGTCCAAATTCTGGTAAGATTGCAAGAAGATGATCAAAGATATCTGATTGAATAGATTCGTAGTTAACCCAGTTGGTATCATTTGAAAAAACATAAATTTGGATTGGGATACCTTCTGATGATGGAGATAGCTGTCTGACCAGGAATGTCATTTCCCTGTGTATCTTTGCATGATTGCGTAGATAACCCTCTATATACGCCCTAAACGTACCGATATTAGTTAGAGCTCTTCCATTAATTGATTTCTGCTCTGATATATTGTTTGCTGAGTTATGTTGATCAATCTCTGATATCTTTCTATCAACATACTCTCTAATAACGTTTATTTTTTTATACTTATCTATCATCTCATCACTACAAAATCTAATAGAATTCATATCTATATTTATGGACCTCTTTATTCTTCGTCCACCGCTATCGGACATTCCTCTCCAATTCTTGAATGAAGAATCAATAAGCTTATGGGTTGGAATGATACTAATTGTCTTATCCCAATTTTGGATTTTAACTGAATGAAGCGCAATATCAACGACATCTCCATCTGCTCCAAACTGAGGAGCTTCGACCCAGTCTCCAACTTTAAAAAGATCATTAGAACTAATCTGAACGCTAGAGACAAGAGAGAGTATTGTATCTTTAAAAACAATAATTAATACCGCTGTAAGAGCTCCTATACCACTTAGGAAGTAGAGAGGTGATTTCCCGGTCAAAAGGGCAACAACAACAATTACACCAAAAATATTTACTATAAGCTTGAGGATTTGAATGTAGCTTTTGATATTTAATCTATTAGAGTATTTGGTTTTTGAATATATATCACTTAGCGCATTAATAAGCGCATTCAAAGATGATATAATAATAATAGTAATAAGAGCTAGTAGCAATCTATCAATCATAGCATATTGGTAAAGATCTTTAAGATAGTAGATGAATATTAGTGGGACTAAGTAGGATAATCTCTTAAAGATACCTTTCCCAATTAAAATATCATCTAAATTAGTTGAAGTCCTCTTTGATAATCGAGAAATTGATTTTAGCACAATCTTTCTAGTTATAAAATAGAGGCAATAACTTATAAGAATAATAGCAATGTATACTATATACCACTGATCATTATTTGGTGATGCATGATATATGTTATTAAATAGCTCTTTCATAGTCTATAGTTTAATAAATATCCATTTAATTAATTAATTAATTATCTTTTGAATGCCAATACGCTAAAGTTAAGAATATAAACTGGATAGGAAGTCTAACCCATGAAGCTGCAAACGCTGAAATACCAATTGCCTTTTGAGGAATTTCATTAAATGCTAGATATATGTTAGCTGGATAAACTGCAATTAATAAAAGTATTAGTCCCCAGGCTGCAATAAATCTTGTTTTATTATAAAGTAGCATAAGGCCAAATAAAATTTCAAAAAAACCACTAAGATAAACTGCTTCGTAGTGAAAAGGAAGATAAGGCGGCATAATTTGAACGAACCAATGAGGATCAATGAAGTGTTTAACCCCAACATAAATATAAAATAGTGACATTACCACTATTGTTATGAGCTTAAAGTTTATACTAATCTCCCTAGTATCCAGCTAAGCGCGGCAAGAAAAAGGAATATAGCTGATAGTATCTTAAATATTCTACTCTGAAACATTATTAACTCTAATTTAATATTGAATTTACTAAAATAACCACATCCATCACATTCATAGTACCATCAAGATTTATATCTCCAAGCACATCATACTCTCCTTCTAAAATTAAACTGACGATAGATACTACATCAAGGATATCAATACTTTGATCTCCATTCAAATCACCTGGTATCTGAGATGTTAAATCTAGAGATAGAAACATGGGTCTATGATCTGATACCCTAGAATCATAAGCACTCCAACCCCCAGGGAAATAATTATCAACCTTGAACGTTTCAATATTCTCACTATTAAAAACTGAGAAAATAGGTTGAGTAATTATGAAATGATCAAGATGACTTGGCCATGATGGGTATGACCAGTCGCTACTTGGACCAAACGCAATATCATAATCTGCAAATTGAAAATAGTCAGACTCTATGAATCCCCAGAATACATTGTTTGGCTCCGTATCTGATATAGAATCATTTAAATCACCAAGTATAATTACTTTCTCTAAGCTATAGTTTTCCTCTATATAGCTCTCAAGTAGCTGGCTTGCTATTAGACGTCTATATTCCTCATCCCAACTATCATCCAAATCAAGCATATCATCGCCACAACACTTAAAATGATTATTAATAACTATATAATTTTGATTTTGAAGAGTAAACTCAAGTACATATGGGGCTCTATATCCAAAATAATACTCATCTTGACTTAGGATATCATATACTGAGATAATATTAATCTGCTCTAAATTAATTGCATAGGCTAATTCACCATAATTTGAATTTCCTCCAGAACGATAGCCAATCCAATTTCCATCTAAACTTGATATCAGAGAATTGAAAGATGCTGTATTGGTGATCTCCTGAAAGGCAATTATATCAACATTAATCTCATCAATTATATCAGTTAAGTAAGAGTTGGTTTGGCTGTGTTTCGGATACTGCTCAACATTCCAGCTAATAATATCCAGCATTCCAAATGAGCCAAGTATTGGATAATCTTGAGAAAATGAAACTGAAAAAAATAATATAATTATATATCTATGCATCTAAGATTAGATTAATTACTAAAATAACATCTTGAATATTAATAAGATTATCTGAATTAATATCAGCAGATGCACTATAGGTTCCATTTAAAACTAAGTCTACTACAAGAACAACATCAAGAATATTAAGCAATAAATCTCCATTTAAATCTCCAGCTACAAATTCCTCGTATGGATATTTACCCATGTCAATTCCATTCTCACCTGTACCAATACAGGGGGAGTTGAATGTTAATAAATAGTTGCTATTTGAAAGATCTACAAAAAGAGGATCTTGATTGATAATCCCTATCCCTTGAGGGATATCATTCCCTTCTATATCAGAATAGCTTACATCGTACTCTGCAAATATATTACCTGAATATCCACCAAGATTATAATTTGGATTACTAAAACTATTCTCTAATCGATTGAAATATATAATTGAATTTTTAATATTAGAATGTCCCCCATCTGAATAAATCCCTGCTCCAAGGACATTAGAATTTGCAGTATTGTTTGATACAGTGGAATTTAAGAAGTTTAAATCTGACAAAGAAATAAATGCACCTCCACCAAAACCGGCAGAATAATTTTTAGATATTAGAGACCACTCAACATCTAAACTAGATCCGCCACCAATCCATATTCCACCACCTCTAGATTCAGATAGGTTGTTTTCTATTGTAGTATTTTTTACTATACCATTACTACTAGCAAGATATATACCTCCCCCAAACTTAGTCTGATTTTGACTAATAATAACATTGTTGAAATTTATAGAGCTGAGAAGAATCTGTATACCTCCTCCACTGCCAAACATATCCATCCCATTAGAATTTATATGAGAGTCTCTAATGGTTATTAAATGATTAACACAAAAAACACCTCCACCCTCAGATGCAAGGTTATTCTCTATTAAAGTATTAGAAATAATGGGGTGATTATCAGTTGGATCTGTAGCATAATAACATATACCCCCGCCCGCAAACGCTGTATTGTTTGATATAATTAAATTATCAAGTTTTGGCATAGAATATTTTGATAATATCCCTCCACCATAATGAGCTCCATTAATAAGTTCGCCACTACCATTTGTAATAGTAAAACCGCTAAGTACCGCGCTAGAATCTGAGACGCTATCGTATGTAATAACTGGGCCAGAAAAACTACCATCAATCACTGTCTCTAACGGACCTTCACTTGATATTATAGAAATTATCTTATTGTAGATAGAAATGTTTTCATAATATGTACCTGGCATCACAACAATACTATCACCGCTAGAAACCTCTAGAACAGCATCTTGTATTGACTCAAAATCTTCTGGAACAATATAAGTTGCAGTTAGAGCTATATTTATTAATAGAATGAAATAGATCATAGCCATAATAAGATTACAATCAATTTACCCCAAGGATAACATCAATGATCCTAATGGCATCAATAATATCTAAGACTCCATCCTGATTATAATCAGATGCAATAAATTCTTGATAATCATACTCTACCTCACCAAGAATAAAAGATACTAAAATAATTATATCCTGAATATTTAGAACAAAATCAAAGTTAGAATCACCTATCTGTGTGCATTCTGATGAATCCTGATACCAAAACTGACCTTGGGATATACACTCAGGGAAAGGAGGACAAAGACGATTTCCCGTAAGATCAAAATCTAAATAATCAGCATTATCTATATCTAAATCACAGATTTCCCCAGGTATGAACCCGCTCAAGTAATTATACTCAAAGCGAAAAACAGCCGTCTCTGTTAAAGTATTTATTTCCTCTGGAATTGGTCCTGATAGCTGACAGTATATATATGCACCACACATAATGCTAGTGAGCCTACCATTATTCCAATCTTGAATTCCAAGTTCTAATGGTTCTACCAGACCATTATCATTACCAGGCCACTGATAGTAAACACTATCAACTGTAACCCAAAACCAGGAGTCAGGTGCATCCATATATGGATTGGGTGAACCACAAAAAGGATCGCCTTCATTACACCCTAAATCGATACCACTTTCATAACTATTATCAATCATCTTTTGAATTAAGCTGAGATCTCCTTGGTGAAAACATAAGTTATTTATCTCAGTATAACCAGGATCACAAATTTGAGAAAATGATATGCAAAGCAAGACACCACATAGAATATGTTTTATTATTATCATGACTTAATATACAAAATTTTCAACTAAAATATATCTTCGTGGAATTCTTAAAGGTCATAGATGCCAAAAATAGGCTTATTAGTTTTCCATTTCCCTCTCGTGAAATCAGGAAAATCTACAGGCGAGCTACCATTTAAAATTGACTTCTCAGATAATGGGGATATCACGCTCATAGATACCGCATCATAAACATCAATAGGTGGTTTAACCTCTCTTTTTATAGATTCAATGAATGCACGCATCACAAAAAAATCAATTCCTCCATGGCCTGCGCCATCCGCATCATCTTCAAAATTTTTCCATAGACGATGATCATATTTATCTAAATATTTATCGAATGGTTCCCACTCATGAGGTTTAGAGCTTTTACCTTCAAGGTATATTGAATATTGATCTCCCATCCATATACCCTCTGTCCCTTGAACCCGAAAATTCAATGAGTAGGGCCTTGGGTTGTTTGTGTCATGACTTACAACAACAGTTTCACCATTATAACATTTAATAACCGTTGTAACCACATCGCCTAGTTTAAACTTAACATTCGCATTCGGATGTTTTTCTCCTCCATGCTTAACTATATACTTGTGCAGTCCTCTTGATTTGCTTGCGGTTGATGTTAATGATTCAAAACAATTTCCTCTATTAATATCAAGCATCGTACTAACTGGCCCTACACCATGAGTAGGATATAAATCTCCATTCCTATTTACTGAATGATCCGTTCTCCACCGTGCTTCACTAAAGCCTTTATCTCCAAATTCTACTCCGCCTCCATATGCTTGCTTACCATCATTAAATTTAACTTCTCTAAGGTCATGCTGGTATCCACATTGGAGATGCAGTAACTCCCCAAACACACCTTCTCTAATCATATTAAGTATCGCCATTACAGGCCTATAATAACAAACATTCTCAAGAATCATACATTCCATACCTGTCTTCTCTGAGACATCCACAAGATCCCAACAATCTTCTACTGTAATAGCTGCAGGAACTTCAATCCCGACATGTTTTCCTTCCTTCATCGCTGCAACAGCCATAGGATGATGCCACTCCCAAGGAGTTGCAATCACAATTCCATCAAGATCATCTCTCTTTACTAAATTCAAGAAGTCTTCATCTCCATTTTTATAGACTTCTGGTTCTTCTTTATTATTTCTTTTTAATATTCTAAGAGTACGATGAATCATCTCATTATCAATATCACATATAGCCGGGATTAATACATCATCTCTCTTAGAGGCCAAATCAAGAAGCCATTGCCCTCTAAGACCAGTACCAATAAAGCCTAGCTTGACAATATCCTTTTTTGCTTTTGTCCCAATTTTCATCCTAGGAAATAAAGTTGCGCCAACTCCAAAGGCTGTGGTTTTCTTTAAGAATTCTTTCCTGTTCATAGTAGAGATCCACCTATAAATTTCACAATAATTCTTTCCTTATATCTCATCTAATACAATATCTACACCAAGCCTAGATTGAATATCATTTAACTCATTTGATAAATCTTGAACCTGGCTGTTCTCTAAACTAATTTTAACTTCCATCAAAAATATTACTGCGCCCGTTATTGGTGCATTCTTCGTATCTGTAATAATTTCTAATATATTTATACCTCTCGATGTCAACTTATCAGATATGTAATGCACAATTCCTTCATTATCTCCACCGCTAAGATTTATTCTATGTGTGGGGACATCGTGGCTAGGAAGTTTTTTAGTTTCTGTAAGATAGAATTTTACACCTTCAATCTGATCTAATTCATTTGATAGGTCACTTTGAGATCCTTCAGGTATAGATGTCATCATAATAATAGAAAATTCAGAGCCAAGCCTTATCATTCTACTCTCCTCAATATTTCCATTATTAGATGTTACTATCCCAGATATCTGAGATACAATTCCAGGTTTATCTGGCCCGATTCCCTTTATAATTAAATGCTTCATTTTTCTCCTTAATATATTAGCGTAAGATCATTGGACTTAGAATCTGAAATTACAAATAATGAATCAATTTTCTTTTTCAAGTTATTAATTTTTTTCTCAGAGGAGCAATGAAATTCCAACACAGGTTCATCTTTTACCACTGAATCTGAAATTTTCTTATGCATTTTTAAACCTGAAAAATTATCAATACCATTATTATTGTTAAATCTTCCTGCTCCTATAGATGATAGAATTTCTCCTATTCTTTTTGTATTAAAGGACTCTAAAAAACCATCTGTTTTTGATTTAATAATATAGGTGAAGCCTGGCTCTAAATATTTCTTTCTTTCAAAATCACCAATAGAGCCTCCATGTGCTTCAACCATGGAAATAAATTTATCAAAGGCCTGCCCACTATCAATTATCCGTTCTAAGTCTTCTTTTTTTACATCCTTTTCAAAAAGTCTAATTATTCTTAATGACAGATAGAAAACAACATCCATTAGATCCTTAGGTCCATTCCCTTTCAATGCATCCATACTCTCAACTATCTCTACTCCAACTCCTGAAAGATTCCCTAGAGGTTGATTCATATCTGTGATGGCAACTTCCACTTGAACATCATTAAGTTCACCTATCTGCTTAAGAAGTGAACCTAATTTATTAGCCTTTTCTACTGTATCCATGAATGCACCATTCCCAGTTTTTATATCTAGAATTAAAGCATGAATACCCTCAGCAATTTTTTTACCCATTATGCTGCCACATATAAGAGGATAAGAATCAATCATATTAATCTTATCTCTTAATGCATATATCTTTTTATCAGCAGGACAAATATCATCTGTTTGCCCCATAATAGAAACCCCAACATCCGCTACATTCCTTTTAAAGTCATCAATCTCAAGATATGATTTATACCCAGGGATTGATTCTAATTTATCAAGAGTCCCTCCAGTATGACCAAGACTTCTTCCTACAATCATTGGAACATAGCATCCATATGCTGCTAGTAAAGGACCCAAAACGATTGACACCTTATCACCTACTCCACCAGTGCTATGCTTATCAACAACCATTTCAGATAAACCATTAAAATCCAGCTTAATTCCACTGTTTATTATTGCTTGAGTATAATTTGCAGATTCCTTAATACTCATTCCATTATGGTAGATTCTTTCAATCCATTTAGCCATATCATTTTCTGATATGCTACCAAATAAAAATGCGTTCACTAAATCATGTAAGTCCGTTTTAGAAAAAGATTCTCTATTCAGCAAGCTATTGTAGTTAGTGTTCATTGCGTTTTACGGCTCTTCTTCTTAAAAAATAAATTAAACATCTCAAATTTGATTTTTTTTCTATCTATGCTATTTATATATATAAGATAGCATCCAAATAGAGAGAGAATAATATTAGGGAGCCACATTGAAAGGGCTGGTGACATAGCGCCTCTATCAGCTAATTGCTCACCTGCAATTAAGAAAATCCAATATATGATGAAAAATACAAGGCCAACTGTTGTACTAAGAGCAAAATTGCCTCTTCTAGACATTATACCTATAGGAGCACCAATCAAAACAAAAGCAATGCTAGCTACTGGTATTGAAAACTTTTTGTGAAGTTCAACTAAATATTTATTTATAGAGTTCTGATAATTTGTAATAAGCCTAAAGTCATTGTTAATTCCTCTTTTTAAGTTTTTTACTTTTCTTTTAAATGATTTTATAAGTTTTGGATTCTTTACTGCTTGTAATGAATCTAGCATGCTAGATTTATATGCGTCTAATATCTTATCTACATCATTCTTGTTTTGAATATTAGCAATATCAATAGAGGATTCATTTAGAATTCTATCTGTAATTCTATTCTCTGTTTTACTCTTCTTAGCTTTAAGGTCCCCTATTTTATCAATCATCATTGAATATGTCATCTCTCTATCTCCACGAGATTTTAAATTTTTTCTATTTAATGCCATGTTATCAATAGGCACTGCAACATCATAGCTTGTAAAGTCTATAATGGTGTAGTCATCACCCTCATTCATAATCTCATGAATTTGCCCATCCTTTAAATGCAATATAATGCCATCGTCCATAGAGCCTAAAGTACCACTACTCGCTGTGATTGTCCGTTGACTTGAATTCTCTCGATTATTGAATATATTGATATCAAAAAATATATTTTTCCCCTTTATGTTTTCTCTTCTATCTACATATATACTATAATTAGGAATCGCTTCTGTGAATACACCTTCTGCAAACTGTAAATCAGGTCTTTTCTTCGACATATTAACAGATAGAGATCTTGCCTGATGATTCATGTCTGGTAATATAATATTATTAAAATAAATCATAATACATGCTACAATAAATGCGAATAGCAGTGGTGCCCTCAATAGATTAAATGTGCTTATTCCTGTTGCTTTCATCGCTGTAATTTCATTGTCAGATGAAAATCTACCAAATGCAGAGAGCGTTGCTATTAAGACCGCCATAGGTACAGCTAAGGCCATAATCCACGCCATATTATAAAATACATACTCAAGTAAAACTGATAGATTTAATCCTTTACCTAGAAATTTATCTATACTCTTAAGTAGGAAGTTTGCTAACAATATGAAAAGTAATACTAAGAGAGATAAAATGAATGGAACAAGATGCTCCTTGAAGATGTAACTATCAATTTTTTTCATGAATTGAATTTAATGATAAATATGCTTTGTATGAAGATATAGATATTGTTAATTTTGTTGGCTTATTTTAGTATCGAGGTGTAGCGTAGTCCGGTTAGCGCACCTGCTTTGGGAGCAGGGGGTC
>CAZKFO010000031.1:0-15490 GCA_964552145.1 uncultured bacterium
AAAATATTAACAACATAAAAATAATATCGGGCAACGATGACGTTGATATTTCATTGCTTTCTTGTGTTTTTCTTTCAATTTTCATTATTCAGGTGGATTAGCAATGGAAATTTTTGTTGCCTTTGCTTTTTTTAATTCATCTAATAAACTAATATAATCTTGATATTTAGTACGTGGATGTGTTTGTACAGAGAATATTACATTTGGATTACTACCAATTTTCCTCTCTACAAGACTTTTTATTTCTCCAATCATTTTAGGTTTTTCATCAACCAATATTCTTCCTGATTCATTCACAAGGATATTAACAATATTTTTTTGATTGACCTCCATTTCATTCCCCTCAGCTGGAAGCACTAAACTAATTCCTTTATCCATTGAGATGGTTGTTGTAACTAAGAAAAAAACCAACAATAAAAATGCAATATCTGCCATTGAGGATGAATTAACTTCATCTACTTTGCGTTTTCTTTTAATAATCATTAATTATTTTTTTGATGATTTTGATTTAATTGCATCTAATAAATACGTTGTTGCTCTTTGCATTGTAACGATTTGGTTGTCGATAATATATAAAACAGTATTTTGTAGAATTTGTAATATGACAGCAACTACTAATCCGAATGCAGTAGTAAGCAGTGCTACTGAAATTCCTCCTGCTACAATGGCTGGAGAAATATCATTTGCCATTTTTATATCATTAAATGCTTGTATCATTCCCCATACTGTACCAAGAAATCCTAGCATAGGAGCAGTTGCGATACATAGAGATATCCAAGTCATATTTTTCTCTAATGATGCCATTTCAATTCCTGCTGTTTGCTCTAATGCTTTTTCTGATTCTTCTACTCCTCCTGACGCTTTCTCTAGTGCATTATAACACAAATTAGATACTGGTCCAGGGGTTGATTCACATCTCTTCATAGCGCTATCATAATCATCATTTTCTGCTATGCTTGCTACATCTAAAGCAAATTGATCATTAGCTTGTAATCCATTGATTAAATGATAAAGTCGTTCTCCAACAAATATCAAACCAATTGCACCTATACCTAAAATAGGCCACATAAAACCACCACCATCTAAGAATAATTGCACCATAACTCTAACTCCTTTTAAATATTATTAATTCAGATTTAAAAATAAATATTTTCTAATAATTTATTATTATAATTTATTATTCTAATAAAGTTCTAGCAAATTCAAATTGTTTTTTAGCCTCTTGTACTTGAGGATCTGTATTTATTAACGTTTTGTAGAAATAATCTTTACCCCATACTGTGTTAGCAATTTCTGCTTTAATTCTTTTTTCAACAAATTCCCAATCAGTATTATTTGTCACATCTTCTTTAACATATTTAATTTCTAAAGAGTCTAACCAATCGAAAAAATGATTTTGACTAATATTATAACTATTAATAAAATGTTTATAATCTAGGTATATATCTATTACATCTTTTTTAGTTTGACCAGCATATTTAAATAGTAATCTGTCAGGGTGAAAATAAACATCACGTGTTGATTGATTGTAGGATGTACTATCATTGACAATAATATCTGGTGTAATTCCGCCACCACCATATACAATTCGACCTGATTTTGTATAATATTCTTTAACATCAATATTAGACGAATCTTGCTCTTCATTTAAGTAGTATTCATCTAGACCACCATCATAAGGTTTTTGTATTAAACGACCTGATGGTGTATAATATCTTGCAATAGTAATACGTGCAGCTGATCCATCATTTAATTCATATTGTCTTTGGACCAAGCCCTTTCCAAAACTTTTATTACCAACCACTACTCCACGATCTAAGTCCTGCAATGCTCCCGATACAATTTCGCTTGCACTCGCTGACCCTTTATTTATTAATATTACAACGGGAAGTTTTAGATCCGAGTAATGCTGTTTTGCAGTAAAGACACTATTAGATCCCTGAATACGTCCTTTTGTAAACACAATAGTATCACGTGATGAAATAAATAAATCAACCATTTTGACAGCCTGATCTAATAATCCACCCCCATTGTTACGCAAATCAATTAATAATTCTTTCATGCCTTGTTTTTTTAGGTTTGATATTGCATCTTTAAATTCATTAAATGTTGTTTTAGAGAAGCGATTTACTTTAATGTAGCCAATACCATTATCAAGAATAAATGATGATGCAATACTTCGCAGAGGAATTTTATCACGTACTAAGGTAGTTTCAAATGTAGCATCTAATCCAGATCGTGCAATTGTTACAATGACTTTACTTCCTTTTGGTCCACGCAATTTTTTTACAACATCTTTTTGAGTAATTTTATATGCCGATTCACCATTAATTTTTGTGATTTTATCTCCTGATATTATACCAGCCCTATCTGAAGGAGTATCTGGAATTGGTGATATCACAGTAATGTATCCATCAATAATTGCAAATTCAATACCAATGCCCTCAAAATTTCCCCTAAAAATCTCATCTATACTTTCTTTATCTTCTACCGGAATAAATGATGAGTGTGGATCTAGTTTTTCTAACATACCAACAAATGCCCCATTTAATACCTTATCCATATCAACTTCTTCTACATAATTATCATGGATTAATCGAATTAGTTGTGCTAAAGTCTTTATTTTTCTAAATGGATCTTTATCTGCTGATGTAATCATTACTAGTATAGTTATAGCAGATAGAATTATAAGCGAGTATTTACCAAACTTCTTCATAGCATTAATATTCATAGCATTAATATATGCCTATAAATTATATTCCTAAAATTAATTTTGATTAGTAATAATATTATGATAGATTTTGGGTTATGAAAAAAAAACATAATCAAAAAGCTCCTAAAATTCATGAAATTACGGTAGTTGGTGCCCGCGAAAACAATCTTGATAATATTACAGTATCACTACCTAGGAATAAACTCATTACTATTACCGGTTTATCAGGATCAGGGAAATCTACCTTAGCTTTTGATACTATTTATTCTGAAGGTCAGCGTCGATACGTTGAATCCCTATCAACATATGCTAGGCAATTTTTAGGTGGTTTAAAAAAACCTAAAGTTGATCATATCTATGGACTATCCCCTGCTATTTCTATTCAACAAAAATCAGTTAGTAAAAATCCACGCTCTACAGTTGGAACCATTACAGAAATATATGATTATTTAAGATTGCTATATGCACGCATTGGTTCACAGAAATGCCATATTTGCAATGGAAATATTAATAACCAAACTATACAACAAATTGTAGATAAGATTCTCACCTTTTCTACTGATTCGACATGTATAATATTAGCACCCGTGGTAAAAAAGAAAAAAGGACAACATAAAGATTTATTACATATGATTGCCCAACAAGGGTTTACACGTGTAAAAATTAATGGTGATATTAAAAACATACATGATAAAATTGTACTTAATAAGAATAAAAAACATGATATATATGTATTAATTGATCGTTTGAAAATTATTGATGGAATTACTCAGCGGTTAACCGAATCAGTTGAATTAGGGCTACAAATTGGAGATGGATTAATACATGTTGAAACCAATGATAATGAATATTTATTTAGTGAAAAAAAATATTGTTCTATATGTGATATTTCATTTTATGATATAGAACCACATAATTTTTCATTTAATTCGCCAATAGGAGCATGTTCAGATTGTAATGGCTTGGGAAGTAGTTTATCTATTAATCCCAACCGTATTGTTCCTGATATTAATAAAAATTTGGCAGACGGCTGCATTGAGCCATTAGGTCCTCAGCCAGCATCTGATTCATATCAATCAAAAGTTTTAAAAGAATTATTCTCTGATCATCATCTTTCTTTTTCCACACCGTGGAAATTAATTCCAAAACAAATTAGAAATTTTATTATGTATGGCAATACTATTGACACACCTGATATTACTAAATATAAAATTTCACCAAATAAATATTTTGAAGGTATTATTAATAATTTACAACGAAGATATACTCAAACTAGATCTAATTATATTCGAGAATGGATTGAAAAATTCATGTCTAAACATGATTGCATTGCCTGCAAAGGGTATCGGTTGAATCCAATGAGTTTAGCAGTGAAGATTAATAATTGTAATATTATTGAATTAACAAAAATGACAACCTATGATATGTATCATTTTTTTATGACTGTAAAATTAAATAACAAAGACACAGAAATATCTCATGAAATTATTAAAGAAATTAAATCTCGCTTGCAATTCTTGTTAGATGTTGGTTTAGATTATCTAACCCTACATAGATCTGCAAATACTTTATCCGGCGGAGAATCACAAAGGATTAGATTGGCCACACAAGTGGGTACTCAGCTAACAGGTGTAATATATATATTAGATGAGCCCTCTATTGGATTACACCAAAGAGATAATCACCGATTAATTGAAACATTATTAAATTTACGTGATCTTGGTAATACTGTAATTGTTGTAGAGCATGATTCTGAAATAATGGAAAGATCTGATTGGATTATTGATTTAGGTCCTCACGCTGGTAATCAGGGTGGAAAAATTGTTTTTTCTGGACCATTATCGAAAATTAATTCAGCACAGAACTCATTAACAGCAGATTATCTATTAAATAAAAAATCCATTATTACTCCTTCAAATAGAAGATCTGGTAATAATAAATCAATTATATTACATGGAGCGTCTGGTAATAATTTAAAAGAGGTAACCTGTGAATTCCCATTAGGTAAATTCATTTGCATATCAGGGGTTTCGGGATCAGGAAAATCCACCCTAATTAATCAAACCTTATTACCAATACTAATGCAAAAGCTGTATTCAAGTAAAAAAACTCCACTATCATATAAAGAATTTGTAGGAATACATAATATTGATAAAGTAATATCAATTGATCAATCACCTATTGGAAAGACACCAAGATCCAATCCTGCAACGTATACGGGTGTTTTTACTCATATTAGAAATTTATTTAGTGAACTTCCAGAGGCAAAAGCACGTGGATACAAACCTGGACGTTTTTCATTTAATGTAAAGGGGGGTAGATGTGAAGACTGTCAGGGGGTAGGTGTTATTAAGGTAGAAATGCATTTTTTACCAGACACATATATTGAATGTGAATCATGCAAGGGAAAAAGATTTAATCGAGAGACACTTCAAATACTATACAAAAGCAAAAATATTTATGATATATTACAATTATCAATTAGTGAAGCACTTGATTTTTTTAAAAACCATCATCTTATTAATCGACATCTACAAATGCTGATGAATGTTGGGTTGGGATATATTAAGTTAGGTCAACAGGCAACCACTTTATCTGGTGGGGAGTCACAACGAGTAAAATTATCTACAGAATTATCTAAGGTTGGCACAGGTAGAACGTTATATCTTTTAGATGAACCTACTACTGGTCTTCATTTTCATGATGTTAATGTTTTATTAAAGGTATTAAATGAATTGGTGGACAAGGGTAATACTGTTATTGTTATTGAACATAATTTAGATATTATTAAATCTGCTGACTGGGTTATTGATTTAGGGCCGGAAGGTGGAGATGGAGGTGGAAAATTACTTTTTGCTGGTTCTCCAAATGATTTAGTGGAAGTAAAAAAATCTTATACTGGAAAATTTTTAAAGAAAATTTTATAATATTATTATAGATTATAACCGTTTTTTGTGCATTAATATAGTTGTAAATTAATTTATCCAATGATTAAATCATTCAAAGATACCAATAATAAAGATACGAATAGTGATTCAATAGTAAATCCTAAAAAAGCTCAAGAGGAAGCAAATGAAGAATTTTCGTTGCGCCCACAACATTTTAATGATTTTATTGGACAAACTGAGCTTCTAAATAATCTAAGGGTATATATTAAAGCAGCACAAAAACGGAAAGAATCACTTGATCACATACTATTGTTTGGCCCACCTGGGCTAGGTAAAACAACGCTTTCACGGATCATAGCTAATGAAATGAATGTTGATATTAAAATTACTTCAGGCCCCATATTGGATAAGCCTGGTGATCTTGCAGGAATTTTAACTAATTTCAGTGATTCAGATATTTTTTTTATTGATGAAATTCACCGTTTAAGTAGCATAGTAGAAGAGTATTTATATTCTGCTATGGAGGATTATAATATTGATATTATGATTGATAAGGGTCCTAATGCACGTAGTGTTCAATTAAGCTTAAATCATTTTACACTGATAGGAGCTACAACGAGACTAGGTAATCTTACATCACCAATGCGAGATCGTTTTGGTATGATTTTAAGATTAGATTTTTATGATACATCTGATTTAGAAAAAATCATTTTACGCTCTGCAAAACTATTAAATATTAATATTGCCAAAGATAGCGCTAAGGAAATTGCAAAACGTTCTCGTGGAACTCCTCGTATTGCAAATCGTATTTTAAAACGCTCTCGAGATTTTGCTGAAGTTAATAATAGCGGAAAAATTTCTTTAAACATTGCAAATGAGACTTTAAATCGTCTTGGAATTGATGCTAATGGATTAGATGATATGGATAGACGTATATTACAGGCATTAGTAGAGAATTTTAAAGGAGGTCCTGTAGGACTAGAATCACTTTCAGTTTCTATTTCAGAAGATGCAAAAACAATAGAAGAAGTATATGAACCATATTTAATTAAAGAAGGATTTATACAAAGGACATCGCGTGGAAGGATTGCACAGGATAAAGCGATGGAGTATTTCACATAAAATAGGAGAATAAATGTTTTTTTATACAGTAGAAAAGCCACCAAGATTATCAGAATTTGATTTAGAAATTCCAGAAAAATTAATAGCTAAATTTCCAGCAAAAAAGAGAGATGAATGTAAATTAATGGTATTGGATAAAAAAGAAGAGAAAATACATCATATGAAATTCAAAGATATACATCAATTTTTTGAAAAAAATGATGTATTAGTTTTAAATAATACAAAAGTATACCCTGCTAGATTGATGGCGACTAAAGATCGATCCGATGCTAAAGTGGAGGTGTTTTTATTACGAGAACTAGCAAACGATCTATGGGAAGCAATGGTTAAGCCAGCACGGAAGGTACGTATTGGTAACAAGTTAATTTTTGGTGATGGAATCATATGTGATGTTATTGATAATACTGTTTCAGGTGGTAGAGTTATTCGGTTTTCATATGATGTGCCATCAATTTACCCATTTATTGATGCAAATGGCGCATCGCCCCTACCCCCATATATAGATCGTAAGCCTAGGCCATCAGATAAAGATGATTATCAGACGGTATATGCGACAGAACGTGGCTCAGTTGCTGCGCCAACTGCAGGGATTCATTTTACCAAACCTTTGTTAAAGAAATTAGAAAAAAAAGGTGTGAAAACGACTTTTGTCACGCTACATATTGGCTTAGGAACGTTTAAACCTATTTTAGTTGAAGATTTAACACGTCATCATATGGATTCAGAGTATTTTTCAGTACCCAAAGAAACAGCGGAGTTAATTAATAAAAGTCGTGAAAAGAAAAGAAGAATTGTAACGGTAGGCACATCTACAGTACGAACGCTTGAAACTGTTGTTGTTTCTGGATTCCAAATTACACCTAGAGAAGGCTGGACTGATAAATTTATTTATCCTCCATATGAATTTAAAATGAGTGATATGTTAATTACAAACTTTCATCAACCTCAATCAACATTGATGATGCTTGTTTCAGCATATGCTAATAAAGATTTTATTATGCATGCATATAAAGAAGCAATTAAAAAGAAATATCGTTTTTATTCATATGGTGACTCTATGTTAATAGTTTGATGCTATTAAAAGAAACATTAAGGGTTGGTAATGGAGTTGATGTACATCCACTGGTGAAAGGAAGAAAATTAATTCTTGGTGGAATACATATTAAGCATGATTATGGTTGTGATGGTCATAGCGATGGTGATGTTTTAATTCATAGTATAATGGATGCGATATTGGGTGCATTAGGCAAAGGAGACATTGGAGATCATTTCCCTTCATCTGATAATCAATATAAAAATGCAGATAGTCTTGAATTACTTAATAATATTTATTGTGATTATATCAAAAGTAGTTGGCATATTGCTAATATCGACTCAACAATCATATTGCAAGAGCCAATCATTAAAAACTATATAGATAATATGAAAGATAAAATAAGTCGTAGTTGTTTTTTGCATGATGATACTATTTCCATAAAAGCCACAACCACAGATCATCTAGGTTTTATTGGACAAAAGAAGGGAATTGCTGTTATTTCAACATGTCTATTAGTAAAGGGTGACGGCCTAAAAAATTTATGATTAGAGTAAGATTTGCACCGAGTCCAACTGGATACCTTCATATAGGTGGATTAAGAACTGCTTTATATAATTATTTATTTGCCAAACAAAATAATGGAAGTCTTATACTTCGTATTGAAGATACAGATCGTACAAGATTAGTAGATGGAGCGGTTGAAAATTTAATTTCTACATTAGAGTGGTCAGGTATTGAATTTGATGAAGGACCTCACATAAAAGGTGATTTTGGTCCATATACACAATCAGAGAGATTGTCAATATATAATGAGCATGTTGTACACTTAATTGAAAATGGTCATGCCTATCCATGTTTTTATCCTGAAGAAAGATTAAAAACTATTAAAGACAAAAATATTACTAGTGATGTAGTCGCAGACTATGATAGACGTTTTCGTGATCTTGATGTTTCAGAATGCATTGATCGAATGTCTAATGAAAATCATGTGGTACGCTTAAAAACTCCATCAAGTGGAACTATATCTATTACTGATAACATTAGAGGCCTAATTCATTTTGACTTAAGTTTAATTCAAGATCAGATTATTATTAAGTCAGATGGATACCCAACGTACCATTTGGCGAGCGTAATAGATGATCATCTCATGAAAATTTCTCATGTTATTAGAGGTGAAGAATGGATAGCTAGCCTTCCAAAGCATGGATTATTATATAAATCATTTGGATGGGATTTTCCAGAATTTTCTCATCTCCCATTATTATTAAATCAAGATAAATCAAAATTATCAAAAAGACAGGGTGATGTTGCAGTGGAAGATTACATCAAAAAAGGTTATCTTAAAGAAGCATTAATTAACTATGTAGCTTTATTGGGATGGCATGGATCAGATAATAAAGAGATATATGATATGTCTGAATTAATAAATTCTTTTTCAATTGATAGAATTAAGAGTAGTGGCGCTATTTTTGATATTAAAAAACTTATATGGTTCAATCAACATTATATAAAAAATACAGATAGCCTATTCTTAAAAAACCATATTAAAAAAATGTTATCTCCAAAATGGGATATCACATTAGCAATGATAGATTTACTCAAGGATAGCGTAAATGATCTGAATGATTTTGAAGATCAATTAAAGCCATTTTTTGTTTACTCTCCATTAGATATAACTGATAATGATTCATTGTTTTCTAATGATATATATAATTTTTTACAGATTTTAGGTGAGCATATGGTACATATTAATAATATATCAGCTGAAGATTTCAAGGTACTAGTAAATACTATTCAAACAGAAAAGAATATATCAGGAAATGTGTGGAAACCAATCCGAATATCAGTCTCTGGATACCAACATGGCCCTGATATTAGCATGTTTGTTGAGATTCTTGGCCCTAAAGAATCTGCTCAAAGAATTAATCAGTTTATTCATCTTAATGCTCGTTGAATTACATTCATATGCTAAAATTAATTTAGCATTATCAATTAATTATAAACGTCCAGATGGCTATCATGATATATCAAGTATTATGCAAGAGGTTGACTTATATGATATATTAGAGATTCAAAAGAATCATTCTAATACAATTAATATTACCTCACGAGGTATTCAAGTTCCAGAGGATGAATCTAATCTATGTTATATAGCAACCAAAATATTTTGTGATTATTATGATATTCAAGAAGGTGTTGATATTACAATTACTAAGAATATTCCTGTAGGTGCAGGACTTGGAGGTGGATCAAGTAATGCCTCGTCTATCATTAAAGGGTTATCTAAATTATTTGATATACATGTTACTGATAAAATTTTCTATCAATTTTCTTCTCAAATTGGTGCTGATGTAGCATTTTTTTATAATGGTGGTATTCAGTATGCAGAGGGTATTGGAGATAAGCTCTCTTCATTACCACGTTTATCTAATAAATATTATTTTCTTTTGATTTGTCCAAAGATTCATATTTCTACTGTATGGGCATATAGGGAATACAAAAAGTATTTGGAAAATAATTTGAATGCACCTAAGTTTGTGCCCCTTGGTGATAGTCGTCATGAAATTGATTGGTCTACACTGAGGAATGATTTTGAAAAGGTTGTTTTATCAACATATCCAGAAATCAAAGAGATTAAAGAGAAGTTAAAACAAACTGAATCTTTATTCTCAAGTTTGTCGGGAAGTGGCTCGACTATGTTTGGTGTCTATGATAACCTTGAATCAGTTAATATTGTTAATAACTTATTCAAAGACTTCCAAACATATATTACCCTTCCCGTAAATTAGTTTTTTTAAATTAGTTTTTTGTGGGGGATCGTATAATGGCAGTACACATGGTTTTGGTCCATGGAGTTGGGGTTCGACTCCCTATCCCCCAGCATTATGAAAGTATATAATTATGAAAATATTTAGTGGAAGATCAAATAAGTCACTCTCATTAGAAATTGCTAACAATTTAGGAATTAGCTTAGGAGATGTTGAACTATATAATTTTAGTGATGGAGAAATACGTGTTGCATTTAAAGAGAACATAAGAAATGAAGATGTATTTATCATTCAATCAACCAATCCTCCATCAGATAATATTATGGAACTTTTATTTATGCTAGATGCAGCACGTAGAGCTTCCGCAAAAAAAGTGATTGCTGTTATTCCTTACTTTGGATATGCAAGACAAGATCGTAAAGATGAAGCTCGAGTTCCAATATCTGCTCGAGTAATTTTAGATTTAATATCTGGATTAGGTGTTGATAGAATTATTGCAATGGATTTACATTCACCACAGATTCAAGGTTTTGTTAATACTCCATTTGATCATCTTTATTCTAGTATGGCATTAATGGATCACTTAAAACAGTTAAACTTAAATTTTAATAATGGTGTTGTTTTAGCACCTGACGTTGGCAGTGCAAAAATTAGTCAATCATACGCAAAGAGACTTGGCGTAGGCTTTGCATTAATTGATAAGCGTAGGCCCAAACCAAATGAGGCAAAAGTAGCTCACATTATAGGTGACTTAAATAATAAAGAAGTAATAATTATTGATGATATGATAGATACTGCTGGTACTATATGTAATGCTGCAGAAACAGCAATCAATGAGGGTGCAAAATCAGTTATTGCAGTAGGAACACACGCTGTATTATCTGGCCAGTCAATAACTAGATTAGAGTCATCAAGCATTAGTAAAGTTATTGTTTGTGATACGATAGATATACCTAATAATAAGAAATTTGATAAATTAGAAGTCATATCAGTTGGACATGTGTTTGCAGAAGCGATTCAACATGTTACTGATGGGACGTCACTCAGTTCTATGTTTACATAGGATACAATAAAGGATTAAATATGGCTAAGCAATTTAAATTAAATGTTGAAAAAAGAGATTTGAAAGGCACATCAAACGTGAAGAATCTACGTCACCAGAAAAAAATTCCAGGTGTTTATTATTCTTATGATTCATCTAATATTTTATTTCAAATTGATGAAAGTGAAATTAGAAATGCAATTAATTCTAAGGCCAACATATTTAGTGTAACGGTTGGTGGGAATGAACAGAATGTTATTTTTAAGAATGTACAGTACCATCCTGTTACTGATAATATAATTCATATTGATTTGTATGGTGTAGATATGAAACAAACTATATCGATTAAAATTCCTATTAATTTTATTGGAACATCAATTGGTGTTCAAACAGGAGGAGGTGTATTAGTTACAAATCTTAATGAGTTAGAAATTTCATGCCTCCCATCTGATATCCCTGATAATATTGATGTTGATATATCAGCTGTTGATTTAGGATCTAGCTTGCAGGCTGGTGATATTACTTTAGATGAAAAATTTATGTTAATTACACCTTCTGATTTATCAATTGTATCAGTAACACAGGCTGCAGTTGAAGAGGAAGTTGTAGTGGATGAAGAGGACTTAGATGAAGATGGTGTAGATAGTACTACTGAAGAATCAGATGAAGAAAAATCATCTGAAAATGACGATCAATCTGAGGGTGATTCGTAAATTGAATCATGAATAATTTGTGTTAGTTGTTGGATTAGGAAATCCTGGAATCAAATATAGTTTAACAAAGCATAATTTTGGTTTTTGGGTACTTGATAAAATAGTACAAGATAGTTTTTTGAAATGGGAATCTGGTTATGGTGATTATGTTTATGCAAAGAAGAATGATATTATTTTTGCTAAACCAACATCATTTATGAACAACAGTGGCATAGCAATAAAATCATTATGTAAGCATTATGACCAATCAGATTTTATTGTTGTGTATGATGATATTGATTTACCGCTTGGAGAATTTCGGTTTAAAGAAAAAGGTGGTACAGGTGGACATAAAGGGGTTGAATCAATCATTTATCATTTTGGCACTGAAAAATTTCATAGGTTAAAATTAGGAATTGCATTAGATGGTATTAATATGAGACCATCTGAATATTATGTATTAAAACCTTTTCCTAAAATTTATGAAGAAGAAGTAAAGGTGGTGACTAATCGAGCAGTAGATGCACTAGATTTTTATTTGAAAAATAATATTGTGGAAACAATGAATCAATTTAATTGATAAAGGAGAAAATAAATGTTAGAAGGTTTAATGAATTACTTACCTGTTTTTGGTATTTTAGCTTTATTATTTGTGTTCTATAAAAATTCATGGGTGACTAAACAAGACCCAGGAGATGATAAAATGCAATTTATTGCTGCTAATATTGAAAAGGGTGCCATGGCATTTTTAAAAGCAGAATATAAAATCCTGTCTATTTTTGTTATAGCTGTAGCGATATTATTATTTTTTAAAGGACAGAATGAAATTAATGGACATTCGCTAGTTGCATTTTCTTTTATTGTTGGTGCTATATGTTCAGGTTTAGCTGGATTTATTGGAATGATGGTAGCAACCAAAGCAAATGTTCGTACTACAAATGCTGCACGAACATCACTTGGTAAGGGACTTGAAGTTGCTTTTGCTGGTGGATCTGTTATGGGACTTGGCGTAGTAGGATTGGGTGTTTTAGGATTATCTTCCTTATTTTTATTTTATCAAGCTCAGTTTAATGGTAATATGGTGATGGTACTTAATGTATTGTCTGGATTTTCTCTTGGTGCTTCATCAATTGCTTTATTTGCAAGAGTAGGTGGAGGTATTTATACTAAAGCAGCGGATGTAGGTGCAGATCTAGTTGGAAAAGTTGAGGCTGGTATTCCTGAAGATCATCCATTAAATCCAGCTACAATTGCAGATAATGTTGGTGATAATGTTGGTGATGTTGCTGGTATGGGCGCAGATTTATTTGAATCCTATGTTGGCTCAATTATAGCAACTATGGTGTTAGGTTCAGCATTTATGATTTATTCTGAAGTAGGTATTAATGCAGTTTTGCTTCCACTGTATCTAGCTGCGACTGGTATTATTATGTCAATCTTTGGAACTTTCTTTGTAAAGGTTAAAGAGGGTGGAAGCCCTCATAAAGCACTTAATATGGGTGAATTTTTATCAGCGTTATTAATGGTAATAGCATCCTATTTTATTATTACTGATTTACTCCCTACTACATGGAGTCATAATGGGAGTACATATACATCAATGGGTGTTTTCTGGGCAACCATTGCAGGTCTTATCGCAGGTTTAGGTGTAGGAAAAATTACTGAATATTATACAGGAACAGGCACAAAGCCAGTCTCATCAATTGTTGATCAATCACAAACTTGATCTGCAACTAATATTATTGCAGGTCTTGGTGTTGGTATGATGTCAACAGCGATACCAATTCTTCTTATTTCTGGAGCAATGCTTATTGCACATTATTATGCTGGATTATATGGTATTGCAATTGCAGCTGTAGGTATGCTTGCTAATACTGGTATTCAATTAGCAGTTGATGCGTATGGTCCAATTTCAGATAATGCTGGTGGAATTGCAGAGATGTCTGAATTACCTTCTGAGGTGCGTGAGCGTACTGATAAGTTAGATGCTGTAGGAAATACTACGGCTGCTATTGGAAAAGGTTTTGCAATTGCTTCTGCTGCATTAACAGCATTAGCTTTATTTGCAGCATTTATGCAGCAAGCAGGATTAGAAGCTATTAATATCGCAAATCCTATGGTAATGGCTGGATTACTTCTTGGTGGAATGTTACCATTTGTATTTTCTGCTTTATCAATGAATGCAGTTGGTCGTGCTGCTATGGATATGATTAATGAGGTTAGACGACAGTTTTCTGATATTCCAGAATTAAAAGCAGCTCTTGCAGTTATGAAAAAAAACGAGGGTGATATGAGTAATGCTTCAGAAGAAGATAGAAAGATTTTTGATGCTGCAGATGGTAAGGCTGAATATGATAAATGTGTTGATATATCTACTAAAGCATCAATTCGTGAAATGATTCTTCCTGGTTTATTGGCTGTTACTGTTCCAGTAGCCATAGGATTTTCTCCAGGTGGTGCAGAGATGTTAGGTGGTTTATTGGCTGGTGTTACAGTTACGGGTGTATTAATGGCAATTTTTCAATCAAATGCTGGAGGAGCATGGGATAATGCGAAAAAAATGATTGAAGAGCAAGGAGGTAAAGGTACAGACGCTCATAAAGCAGCTGTAGTTGGGGATACTGTAGGAGATCCATTTAAGGATACATCTGGACCTTCATTAAATATTTTAATAAAATTAATTTCAGTAGTTGCGCTTGTTATAGCGCCATTATTGTAAAAAGATTCAAGGGAGTTAATAAATGAATTATTATGAAACATTATTTATTGTTCATTCTGCATTAGATTCAAGTAGATTGAAAGATATTATTGTATCTGTACATGATATGATGGGTAGTATGAACTCTAAAGTTTACGCAACAGATGTTTGGGGAAAGAAAAAACTTTCTTATTTAATTGAAAAGCAAAGCTATGGAACATATGTTCTTGTACAGTTTCAATCTGACGGTTTATCTAATAATAAAATAGCAGTTGAACTAGAACATAATCCAAATATTTTAGCTTACTTAACAACAAAAATTGAAGAACAAAAATTAGAGAAAGATATAAAGTCATTAGATGAACAATTATCAACTGGAGTATCTAGTGACTCTGAAAATATCTCTTCATCTGAAGCTAAACAACCAATCAACATTGCTGATGAGTCTGGAGATGTTGAAGAAGTAGAATCTGCTGATGGGTCTGAAGATGTTGAAGAAGTAGAATCTGCTGATGAGTCTGAAGATGATGA
>CAZKFO010000032.1:0-14972 GCA_964552145.1 uncultured bacterium
TGAAAGAAACACCGCCGAAGGAAGGCATCTGGGAGCTCTTTTTCATTATTTGAGGTAATGATTACAACCGGTCTATTAATGGCTTTAATTGTTTCCTTGGTTTCATATACATAGAACTCCATCCGATCCAACTCACGCAGTAGATCATTTGGAAATTCTATATCAGCCTTGTCAATCTCATCGATCAAGAGAACTGAAGGCTTGTCTGAACTAAACGCCTCCCAAAGCATACCACGTTTTATATAGTTATTAATGTCTTGTACCCGGTCATCCCCTAACTGAGAGTCCCTTAAACGAGATACCGCATCGTATTCATACAAACCATGATTTGCTTTTGTGGTGGACTTGATATGCCACTCATAAAACGGCATACCAAGAGCCTCGGCTACTTCGATCGCTAATAAAGTCTTACCGGTACCGGGTTCACCTTTGACCAATAAAGGGCGTTCTAGGGTGATTGCAGCGTTGACAGCAGTCATTAGATCTTCTGTCGCAACATAAGTGTCTGTACCGGTAAATTTCATGAAGTGATCTTTCTGGAGGATAGGATTAGAATGCTAAAGAAACCTAATGCACACCCTACCACCAATCAAGCGAGCACTCTAAAATGATCACTATTGCGATTGCAATTCACTTAGTATCAGCAATTATTTGGGTTGGGGGGATGTTCTTTGCCATCATGGTTCTGCGCTTTGCCGCAGGCGAACTGCAGCCCCCAATCCGCGCACCACTATGGGGAAGAACATTTGAAAAATTTTTCCCGTGGGTTTGGCTCATTGTATTCCTACTACCCTTATCTGGGTATTGGATGATATTTGCAATTTGGGGAAGTTTCTCAAACATGCCTATCCACGGCCATCTCATGCATGGGATAGGTTGGGTTATGATAGCAATATATCTGCATCTATGGTTTGCCCCATACAAACGATTTAAATTAGCACTAGCAAACGAAGATTTTCCGATGGCAGGAGCAAACCTCAACCAAATTCGGATTCTGGTTACAACTAATTTGATTATCGGCCTTGCTAACGCCGTCATTGGGGCATCCGGTCGATATTGGTAGGTAGGAGAACTATAGAAAGGAGAAATAAATAGGTGCCAGACATTCCCGTCCTTGTTGATACGAATTGGCTTGGCGAAAACCTTGATACGCGTCATCTCTTACTCGTTGATGCAACCTGGTATCTTCCTAATGTAACTCGTGATGGGCGAGACGAATACAACCAATGCCATATCCCGACCGCTGTTTTCTGGGACCTGGATGAGATCTCGGATCCAAACAGCACCCTACCCCACATGCTGCCACCAACTAAAATCTTTCAGGAGCACATGAACAGACTTGGTGTCCAAAATAATCACCACGTTATTGTTTACGATAATGTAAAAATGATGACATCGCCCCGAGTGTGGTGGACCCTTCGTGTCTTCGGTCATAACAGGGTCTCAGTCTTGGATGGTGGCCTCAACAAATGGAAATTAGAGGACCGGCCTACGACCGCTGAAACTACAAAAACAAAGGTCAGCGATTACAAGGCTCTAATGAAGCCAAATATGGTTCAATCAATCGAACAAATATTTGCAAATCTCAAAACTAACGCTAACCAAATTATCGACGCACGATCCTCCCCACGGTATACGGGATCGGCTCCAGAGCCGCGACCCGAATGTCGCCCGGGCCACATTCCCGGCAGTTTAAACCTTCCTTTTGATAAATTAATTGATCCGGTGTTTGGCACATTTCAAACTATTGAGACACTTCGGGAAACATTCTCGAAAGTTGGTCTTGACGCAGAAAAACCGGTTGTAACAACCTGTGGATCAGGCGTCACAGCCTGCGTACTAGCTCTCGCATTAAATCTTATTGGGCGCTCGGATGTTACAATCTATGACGGCTCATGGAGCGAATGGGGAAGTAGAGACGACACGCCAGTGGAAACTTAAACTCCACCCGTATAAAGTGCACCTAAATCAAATCAGTTTAGTAAGGTCATGAAAGAAGATACCAAAATTGTCCATAAAGGACGAGATCCAGAAGCCAACCACGGCATTATAAATCCACCAGTATATCACGCCTCTACGATTGCTTGGGGTAGCGTTGCGGAAATGCAAAGCCGCAGAGACCGCCGCTGGGAGCCCGGCGTATACACATATGGTCGACACGGCACTCCAACACACGAGGCATTAGAAGAAGCGTTTGCCTCAGTTTCTGGCGGGTATCGTTCCGTCGCAGTTTCGTCAGGCCTCGCCGCTATAAATGCGGCAATGATCGCCTATCTTGCCCAAGGTGATCACGTTCTAATGGTCGACTGTGTATACGGTCCAGCTCGTAATTTTTGTGACAACGTGATCGGCCGGTTCGGTGTGAAAACAACGTACTTTGACCCAACCATCGGCTCCGACATCAAAAACTTGATCCAAGAAAACACGAAGATCGTGTATGTAGAGGCGCCCGGTTCGCTGACCTTTGAAATGCAAGATATCCCCGCAATAGCCGCGGAAGCTCATAAAGCTGGATGCGTGGTTATTATGGATGACACTTGGTCGGCAGGGATATATTTCAAGCCCTTTGAAAATGGGGTCGACGTTTGTGCAATGGCTGCAACAAAATATATTGTGGGGCATTCAGACGTTATGATGGGTCTAATTACTACAACAGAGGAGCAGTGGGATAAAGTTAGACCCTCCGCGGCTGTTCTAGGATGCAATTCCGGCCCCGATGATATCTATTTAGCACTGCGCGGACTTCGAACGTTAAAAATCCGCCTTGAGCGGCATCAGGAAACAGGGCTTAAATTAGCCCATTGGTTGCGTGACAGACCGGAGGTGGCTCGTGTTCTCCACCCCGCACTAGAGGACCACCCCGGACATGATCTTTGGAGAAGAGATTTTTCCGGAGCCAGCGGCCTATTTTCTTTTATTCTCCAACCTAATTTTCCCGAGGAAAGTATCCACTCAATGCTAGATGGCATGAAACTTTACGCAATGGGTGCGAGTTGGGGGGGCTATGAAAGCCTCATAATGCCAGCTAACCCGACCGCCAACCGAACAGCGACTTCGTGGGAAGCCAAAGGGCAGCTGATACGCATCCACGCTGGCTTAGAGGACCCTGACGATCTTATCAACGATCTGGAACAGGGATTTGATCGTTTACGTGGCAATGATTGATACATCAACCGATGATACATTAAATGAACCGATACAGGTTTCTCTTCTCACTGGTTTCTTGGGGAGCGGTAAAACTACCCTTTTGAACCAGTTGGTAAAGCATCCAGAAATGGTTGAGACCGCCGTCCTCATAAATGAGTTCGGAGAAATTGGGCTCGACCATCAACTTGTCGAGCGAATAGATGATAATACCATACTACTGAATGCTGGGTGCCTTTGTTGCACTGTCCAGGGTGACCTTGTGAAAGCTCTTTCCGAATTGTTCTTGAAGAGAGTTAAAGAGGAAGTGCCTTATTTCCGTCGCGTCCTCATTGAAACGACAGGCCTCGCAGATCCAGCTCCCATAATCCATACACTTATGACGGCACCAGTTATCTCTAATAGATATGCACTCGACGGTATCATAACCACCGTAGATGCCGTTAATGCGGAGAATGAACTGAATAAACACAAAGAATCTGTAAAACAGATCGCCGTAGCGGACAGGATTGTGATTACTAAATCGGATTTAGTTCAACTCACCGAACTAAAGTCACTCAAGGCGCGGCTAAAACAGCTGAACCCAGGATCTCCAAAAGAACTAGCAATTATGGGAGAAATTGCACCAGACAAACTGTTTGACGCCGGGCTTTACGATCCAAAAACTAAATCGATGGACGTTCAAAGATGGCTCAGAGACGAAGACTATACAAAAAGCTCTGATGAGCACGATCACCATCACAATGTAAACCGGCATGACGACGCTATAACTGCCTTTTGTATGACGCGCGAAAAGCCAATTGATTGGGAAGCCTTCGTCGCGTGGATACGTATTTTAATCGGCCAACATGGGGAACGTTTGCTTCGGATAAAGGGAATATTGAATATAGCCGGGCGCGAAAAACCCATCGCGATCCATGGAGTTCAACATATGTTCCATGACCCCGCAGAACTAAGTAACTGGCCTGACGACGACCGTAGATCACGATTAGTATTTATAACACACGACCTTGACAGAAGCATTATTGAGGAAAAACTAGATAGCCTGACGGAACAAGCCGCGTCACTCGAATAGTATTGCCGGATTGTGCACCCGTTATATCCAATGTTATAGAACGAAATGCGGTTTATCTTTTCAATAAATCTAATACTACTCATTTGTTTTTTCTCTAACGCAAACGCCCGAGACCTAAGAGTTTTTGCAGCAGCCAGCACAGTCCATCTCATTGAGGATCTTGCAACAAGTTGGGAAAAAGTTAGTGGTCAACGGGTCCGCGTCGTTCTGGGATCAAGTGGAGCACTTGCTAGACAAATGCATATGGGTGCACCTGCTGATCTTTTCTTTTCAGCTGCCAAACTCTGGGTGGATTATTTAATCAGAGAAAAAGTCGCCGACGCTGGAAGCCGTCGCACTGTAGCAACCAACCAATTGGTTCTCGTTACCCCTAAGGACGTTCGAGCACCTAAACCATTTTATCCACCAAAACACATTCTTCAAATTCTTGGAAATCGCGACCGTATTGCGCTAGGCGATCCTGCCCACGTCCCAGCTGGCCATTACTCGAAACAAGCCCTTCTAAGTTTGGGTCTTTGGGATAAGCTCAAGCGCCGCACGGCACGCGCCCAAAACGTCCGGTTAGCACTCGCGTTAGTTGAACAAAATGAAACCCCGATAGGAATTGTTTATCGGTCGGACGTTCAACACCGGAAACGCGTTTCAATTGTTTATAGATTTCCCGAAGAACTCCATTCGCCAATCAAATACCAAATTGTATCCCGAATAAATCCAACATCTGGCACTAACGGTTTTATCACTCATCTCTCATTATTAGATGCACACGCGATACTCCGTAGACATGGCTTTTCCCCAGGTGCCACATAGTAATGTTTTCGCTTTCACCCGCCGAAATAGAGGCCATATACCTAAGTTTAAAAGTAGCATTTTGGGCGATAACTATTAGCCTACCATTTGGCATCGCCGCAGCATGGTGTCTTGCGCGATTATCGTTCCCAGGCAAAACGATTGTTGACGTAATCCTGCATCTTCCGCTTGTTGTCCCCCCTATCGTTGTGGGCTACATCTTGTTGCTGACATTTGGGCGTCAAGGTGTGGTAGGGTCTTGGCTCTACGATATTTTTGGAATTAGCGTGGCTTTCTCCTGGCAAGGTGCCGCGATAGCCGCCGCCGTAATGGCATTCCCATTGATGGTACGAGCAATCAGATTATCCATTGAGGCGGTTGACATACGTCTTGAACAAGCGGCGCGAACACTTGGCGCGGGCCCTTTTGACGTCTTTTTTAATATTACACTGCCACTTACGGGTAGTGGAATTATGGTAGGCATCATACTTGCGTTTGCTCGAGCACTCGGCGAATTTGGGGCAACAATCACCTTCGTCTCTACCATCCCAGGCCAAACGAATACGCTTCCCCTCACTCTATATACCCTTGCACAAGTTCCAGGGCGTGAAGCGGCAGCGCTCCGATTGGTAGTTATTTCAATCATCATTGCGTTTGTCTCAATGTTTGCTTCCGAAATAATTGCTCGAAAGGTCCGAAAACGGATTACTGGACAATGAGCTTATCCGTAGATTTACAAAATTCTCTCGGAGAATTTTCACTCAATGCAAACTTCTATTGTGACGAGGGGATAACCGCTTTGTTTGGAAAATCAGGAGCGGGAAAAACAAGCATAGTGCAATTAATTGCTGGTTTAATAGAGCCTGACGAAGGAAAAATAGTAATTGACGATGAAATTGTGTTTGACAAGGAGAAACACATAAATCTCCCTACTGAGGACCGGCGTGTAGGCTATGTCTTTCAAGAATCCCGCCTCTTTCCCCACATGACCGTCCGGAAAAATCTCAATTTTGGTATGCGACGCCGGCACCACGCAGGGTACGACACACTCCCTTTTGACGATGTAGTGACTATTCTCGGTATCAGCAATTTGCTCGAACGTGGCACCTATTCGTTGTCGGGCGGAGAACGTCAAAGGGTCGCTCTTGGACGGGCTCTATTGTCTGGTCCCAGATTACTTTTGATGGATGAGCCGCTTGCCGCGTTGGACATTGAACGACGATGGGAGATTATTCCTTTCATCGAAAACATTCACCACCAATTTAACATTCCTGTTATCTATGTAACTCACTCCGTCGACGAAATACTCCAATTAGCAGACAACATGGTGCTACTAAACGAGGGTCGTGTCATAGCTGCGGGTAGTATTGAGAGTATCATGAACCGTCCCGACCTTGCTGCTGTCTCAGGTATGGGCGACCCGAGTAGCGTGATTCAAGGGGACATTAAAAGCATTGATAACGAAAACGGCCTTGCAATGATCGCTTTTGATAGCGGCACGTTCTGCGTCCCATCAAAACATCTTAAAGTAAATGCCCGCGTGCGAGTTCGAATTCGCGCTCGTGACGTCTCAATAGCATTAAAGAAACCCGAAGACATAAGTGTCTTGAATATTTTCCCAGGGGTCGTGCAACATATATCAAATAATCAGGAAACGCAGGTAGACCTATCGGTGAAGATAGGCGGTGAAGTGATTTGGGCCCAAATCACTCGTAAGTCCTTGAACGACCTCCAGATAAAGCCAGGCAGTAATGTCTTTGTTATGGTCAAAGCTGTGGCGATAGAGCAAACTATACTGAAGGGATAAATTACGCGCGCATTAGGCGGCCGCGTCAAACTTGTCGCGATTATGCGCCGCCCATAGGTCGATGATCGGTCCCGCTGGTACAATTCCAGTGGGATTTACATTCGATTGGCCTCCATAGTAGCCTTTCTTTATCCCATCAATATCAACAACAGCAGACACGTGAGGGGTCTGATAAAGATCTAGCGTATAGTTCCATAGATTTGGATAATCCTGAATTCTTCTGATGTTGCACTTAAAGTGGCTAAAATAAACAAAGTCAAAGCGTATTAATGTAACAAACAACCGCCAATCAGCTTCTGTAGGATAATCCGTAACCAAATACCGTTGACGTGCTAATCGATCCTCCAGAAAATCTAAGGTCTCAAACATTGGGCCGACATAATCCTCGTAGGCTTGCTGTGTTTTCGCGAACCCGCATCGATACACGCCATTGTTAATAGTTTCATAAATTCGCGTATTGAGCGTCTCAATTTCTTCACGATAAATTTCTGGATAAAGATCGAGAGATTTAACGCCCCACTCATCAAATTCCGTATTGAGCATCCGAATAATCTCGGCCGATTCATTATTCACGATTGTTTTTTTCTTGCGATCCCAGAGTGTCGGCACCGTTACACGGCCTGAGTACTGTGCGTCAGCCCGTATATAAACCTCATGCAGTTCCAGGATACCACTTTCGCCAGGTTGAATCTCATCAATTCCCTGGGTATAGGCCCAACTCCTTACACGCGGACGATCCGAGAGTGATATGGAAATAACGTCTTCTAACCCCTTAAGCCGCCGGATTATCTGGGTTCGGTGGGCCCACGGGCATGAAGGCGCCAGAAAAAGATGATATCTATCTGGTTCTGCCTTAAAACCTGACGACCCGTCAGCAGTTATTGTGTTCCTCCAAACGGACTCAGGACGCACAAACGCACCGCCAGTCGGGTTCCGGTATTTACTGTCATCATCAACCCACTCACCGTCAATTAACATGCCCATTATGACACCTCAAAACTTAAAACTCTCATATACATTATAGAACAAGCACAGCTCAAAATAATAGGGACAGCATTAATAGACAGTAAGCGTTACATGGTTCATCATTGCCTGGTAGACAAATACTTGAGGCATACATGGAATACGAACTTCCCGAAGAACTGCGGATGCTAAAAGATACGCTACGGCGATTTATCGATAACGAGGTGATCCCAATTGAACGAGAGGCCTACGACGGCCCAGAAATGGTTCCCGACGTTCGCGCCAAACTTGAAGACCGAGCTAAAGAGCTTGGAATTTGGGGCGTAGACGTTCCCGAGTCACTGGGTGGACTAGGCATGGGGTTATTGGCTCGTGCCGTCATATGGGAAGAAACCGGGAGAACCATTGCCTTTCCACGCAGAAAAAAATGGATCTTCGGACCCGATGTCAGCCCGCTGTTAACCGGTTACGCAAATGAAAGCCAAATCGAAAGATATTTAAAACCCTGCATCGACGGAAAGCTCAAACCTGGCTTTGCCCAAACCGAACCCGATGCTGGCGGAGATCCTGCAGGGATGAAAACAACCGCTGTACGAAATGGCGATGAATACATCATCAACGGGACCAAGCGCTTCATTACCGGAGCTGATACAGCTGATTTCTTTCAAGTAATCTGTGTAACCGATCCCGAAAAGGGAACAAGAGGCGGAATATCTTGCATCATTGTGGATGCCGACACCCCCGGTGTTCAGATACTGCGAAAACAACAAACGATGATGGACGATCAGCCGTGTGAAATGGCATTTGACGACGTCCGTGTTCCTATCAGCAACCTCGTTGGAAAAGAAGGAGACGGATTCCGGATGGCCCAAACTTGGATCACGATGGGACGTATCCGTCATGGTGCAATAGGTATTGGAACAATTGAGCGATCCCTCGAACTCGGGGCGGCTTATGCAAAAGATCGCGTTACCTTTGGCAAACCACTATCAGAGCGGCAAGCAATCCAATGGATGCTCGTCGACACCTATGCTGACTTACACATGATGCGATTAATGATCTATTCGGCGGCAACAAAATATGATGCCGGAGAGGACATTCGCTGGGAATCCTATATGTGCAAATATATAGGAGACCGGAAAGCCTTTGAGGCCACCGACCGCTGCATGCAAATGCATGGCGGAGTTGGCCTCACAACCGACTTTCCAATTGAAAAGTTATGGCGGGATGCGCGTTCCTTTATGATAACAGAAGGACCAGAGGAAATACTCAAACACGCTCTCCAGCGGCACGTATTTAATCAATACGGATAAACTGCTTGGCATTTTTATCGTTTTTCTCGGCCCCACAATTCAAGCAGTTGCGGGGCATCTTTCTTATGGTAATTGCTACCTTAAGTTTTTCGTGTATGCACACCGCTATCAAACACGTAGGAGATGACCTCCACCCCTTTGAAATAGCGTTCTTCCGCAATTTTTTCGGACTGATAGCGTTATTTCCGTTTTTCTTAAAATATGGGATCCAACCACTAAAAACTAAACGCCTAGGTCTGCACTTCGCGCGGGTTTTTCTAAATATCGGTTCAATGCTCGCTTTTTTCTATGCTATTTCAATAACACCGCTTGCTGAGGTAATAGCTCTTTCATTTGCCGCACCTATTTTTGCGACTTTCCTTGCTATTTTCATTTTTAAGGAATTGGTAGGACTATCTCGTTGGATCGCTATTTTTACCGGATTTCTGGGAACTTTGATAATTCTTAGACCAGGTCTAGACGAAATGGGCTTAGGTCCCCTCCTTGCAATAGCATCGGCAATTACTTGGGGCGGCGCCGTAATAGTTATTAAGTCGCTCAGTCGAACTGACTCTAGTGTGACAATCACAGCCTACATGGTTCTTCTTTTAACACCAATGTCACTGGTCCCGGCTGTTTTCTTTTGGAGTTGGCCCAGTTTAATTGAATTTTTTTGGTTAGCTTTGATAGGAATTTTTGGGACGATTGGGCATCTCAGCATGAATCAGGCCATAAAACTAGCGCCAACAAATGTCGTGATGCCGATTGATTTCATCCGATTAATTTGGGTAGCTATCCTTGGATATTTTATATTTGGAGAACAACCTGACGCATTCGTGTGGATCGGCGGCGCAATGATCTTTGCGTCGGCCCTATGGGTAGCACACAGCGAGAATTTCCTCCGAAAAAATCAAAATTAACGGTCTATTATTTGCCGGTAGGACGGTCCAAACTAAATAAACGGAGTGCATTTTCTCCTAAAATGTTCTTTTTTGCCTCATCATCAAGCATTGGCAAATCCCAAATGACACTCGGAGAATCAAAATCCCAATGAGGCCAATCCGAGGCGTACAGCAACTGTTCTTTTGCGTTAATCATTTTAAGGGTAACCTCAAGCGCCTCCCGGTGGTCAGTTTCCAAGGGTTGGCACGTATAAAACATCTCAGCCATATACTCACTAGGTAAACGCTTAAGCATCGGCGCTTCCGATGAGCGCATCAAATATGTGTGGTCTAGGCGCTGCATCAACCAAGTCACCCAAGAAAGCCCTGATTCAATCCAAATAACATCTAAATTGGGAAAACGTTCCGGCATACCATTCATGACCCAATTGCTCATGTGCACTACATTGCACCACACAAAGGAGAGCGCGTGCATCGTACCAAAACGATTAATCTGCAACATAGATGGATCGGACCAGTTATAACCCGCGTGGAACCCTAATGGTTTTCCAGTTGCTTCCATTGCTCTGTAGAGCGGCATGTAGTCGTTATGGTGGACAGCCTTATGACGCACAGACGTTATCATAAAACCCACCACATCGGGATGATCGCCAAGTTCTTCAACGGTCTTCAATGCTGCCTTTGGGTCATTAAAAGGGACGAATAACATCGTCTTCATTTTTGGATCCATGGGAAGAATATTTTCACAGAACCACTTATCGTAAGCCCGTCCCAATAAAGCTTCCATATCAAATTGTGGGTGCATTCCCAAGTTCAGCATAGGCGTAGGAAATACGACCATATAATCGAGATGAAATGATTCTATTGCTCGACGTATAAGAGTCACATCTCGGTGAACTGATGTATCTTCCACTAGCTCTCCCAATTTTGCTTGGTGCGGCACGCGACCACCTATGTCCTGGTATCGAAGAGCAAGATCCCCGTTCATCCCGTAGGGTGGACTACCCGTTCGGTTTACGAGATGATCTAAAGCCATCTGACGCTGGACCTCATCCTCAATATAAGAACAAATGTCCCGCCAAGATTCGATTTCCATGTGATGAGCATCAGTGTCAACTATTACAATCTCATCAAAATTATTCTGCTCCCCTTTAAACTTACAGTGGGCCAAAATATCTCTAGTATCAGTTTGAGTGGTAATCTCTTTAACTGGTATTTCGCGTAGTGGTTCGATGCCCGTATCCACCGGCCGTCTCCTATCTCATTCACACATTAATATTATGGGGCAATACAGCTACCCGTACAAACACCTATTGATTTAATTTTAATTGTTACAAACACGGAGTAGGCTAGTTTCAGGAAAGAAATTAGTCAGGAGTGCATAATGCGGCCATTTCCCGTCGGTGACATACTTGTATCTAGTTTTATAGAACGAGACGGGCCTTGGCGTGCTCCGACTGTGATGTTTCCTGCCGCTGACAAACACGTCGCACACACACATCTTAGTAAAATGCCTAGTGAGGTATATGATGCCGTTCAGGATTTGCTTGTTATAACCTATCAAACTTTTGTCGTTCGAACCCCTAAACACAACATTTTGATAGATACTTGCGTCGGCGAAAACAAACCCCTTCGGGGTGCGACCCTAAACTATCCAAAACAACCCTGGCTCGACGGCTTCGCGGCCCATGGTTTACGGTTTGAAGATATCGATTACGTTTTCTGTACTCACCTTCACGTTGATCACTGCGGTTGGAATACAAAACTCATTAACGGAAAGTGGGTACCAACTTTTCCAAATGCGACCTATATATTCGGAAAAGTCGAATATGAGGCGTGGGAAGCGGCCGCACATGAGACAGAGCGAAATGACGCCCGATCGGCAGTTTGGGAAGATAGCTGCCTCCCAATAGTCGAAGCGGGCCAAGCTCGATTGGTTGCTGAGGATTTTGAATTAGAAGACGGTATCTGGCTAACACCCGCATTCGGTCATTCACCAGGTCAAGTTTGTGTAAATTTTCGATCACAAAAATCTCACGCGATATTTACGGGGGACATGATGCATCACGCACTACAGTGCGTGGAACCTGACTGGAGTACCTGCTTCTGTCCTGATCCTGCCCGCGCTGCTGAAAGCCGTAGGCGAATACTTAAAAGCGTGGCAGACAGTAACACCATAGTAATCCCCGCCCATTTCCCCGGCCAAACCGCCGGATACGTGAACAGCAGCGGCGAAAGTTGGCGATGGAAGTACATGGAGTTCGATAACGGCATTCCAACGCGTGAAGGTACTGCATCGGATATGCCGGTCTAGAACCCATAAAGTGTTGCGGGATTGTGTACTAGTAGTCTTTCTTGAAGATCCTCGCTGGATGCATAACGCGGTATTAGATCTACGAGTGTTCCATCGTCGGGCATCCCTTCCCACAGATTTGGGTGCGGCCAGTCGGTACCCCACAATACCCGATCGGAATTGGTTTCAATAACAGTTTGAGCAAATGGTATCACGTCATCATAGGGATAACCCAGCTGCGTGAGCCGCTCCGCACAAGAAATTTTAACCCAAACATCTTCGTTCCGCATAAAATCGAGTAATAATCGAAAAGGCCCAGATCCCAATCCTTTGGATATATCCACCCTGACCATGTGGTCAAATACTATCGGTAGGCGAAATCGGCATAAATCATCTTTGAACTCGATGATGTCTTGGGCCTCAATATAAATCACAAGATGCCACCCCAAGCCTTCAATCTTCTCCGCAATGCGACGCACTCTATCAAAATTTGGAGGGCCACTAAGGTGGCGTGCAAAACTAAATCGAATGCCTCTAATTCCTCCCGCGTGAAGGAGCTCAAAGTCTGCTTCAGAAAAGGTCTCATCCACAATAGCAACGCCCCGCCACCTCCCATTTGAGGAGGCTATTGCGTCAAGCGTAGCACTGTTATCCGTCCCGTGGCACGTTGCCTGAACGATGACCGACCGGTCAAAACCCAACAATCCATGTAATTCTCGAAGCCGTTCTTTGGGAGCATCAACCGGGGTGTAAGTGCGAGCTGGATGGTAAGCGAAAGTTTTCTGCGGACCAAATACATGAACGTGAGCATCGCAAGCGCCCGGCGGCGGCACAAAATCCGGTTTGGATGGTGCTGGGTGAGGCGGCGGCGGGTACTTCATACGCTGACACTCATTTAATTTTAACGAATAATTAATGTTGAACACCCATTAAACAAGGTGTGCAGAAAATATATACTACCAATACGGGATATTTAACCAGGTAGCTAAGCCATTTTGGAAACCGAATGAACGGAAAATCGATATACCGCTTATGTGAAAAAAATGACTGGGACCACGCTCTTACCTTGGGGGTATACCGAGGTATGGATTTGGATATTCAGGACGGTTACATTCATTTGTCTACGGCTGAACAAGTAATGGAGACTGCCAAAATATACTTTTGTGGGGTTGAACACCTACTCTTGTTGAGAATCAACGCGAACGAACTCGGCGATGATTTGAGGTGGGAAACGTCCCGAAACGGCGAAATCTTTCCGCATTTCTATGGTCCGTTAAAAACTGAATTTATCCGCACGATCACGGAGCTTAAACTTGACGACAACGGTATTCACATTTTTCCAACATTAGAATGATTGTGAAACCATAAGCAACAGTATCACCCCACAGAACCGCGTGCCCTCAAAACACCCTTTCTTTTTGTGGGTCACATATTACGATCTCGCTATAATAATTCCCCTATCGTGTGAGCGAATAAAACCATGACGGAAGAGTTTAAAGTTATCGACATCGTATGCAACGCCTTTACGCCTGAAGTCATCCGAAATGGATGGATGTCAACAGATAGCGACTTTCACAAAAAAGTTCGTGTAAAGGAAGAGTACCGCGGAGGCGTCTCACCAGAAGCTTACATTCAGCTGATGGACCGATGTGGGATAGAACGCTCGTTTTTAATAGCTTCGCGCTCAGGAGACCTAAGAATTAAGGGGTCGGCACACATGCCGACAGACTACATCGCGGAGCTCATCCAAAGTTACCCTACTAGGTTTTCTGGATTAATAGGCATCGACCCGTCCAGAATTATGGAAAGCTTAGCCGAGGTGCAGACGGCGGTCAGCGAACTAGGCTTCATCGGCGCGCATCTTTATCCACATTGGTTTGACGAGGCCCCCGATGCCGCCAAATACTACCCCTTCTACGCCAAATGTTGTGAGTTAGATATACCGATACAGATGCAAGTGGGTCACTGTCTAGTATATAACCCACACCGGCGCCTTCCAAGTGTTGGTCGACCAATATGTCTCGACAAAATCGCGATTGATTTTCCTGATCTAAAATTAATAGGTATCCACATCGGTTATCCTTGGTACGAAGAAATGATTTCGGTAGCGTGGAAACACCCCAATGTATTTATCGGACTTGATGCCTATGCGCCCAAGCACTGGCCAGAACCAATTAGGCATTACATGAATACATTTGGACAGGATAAAGTGTTGTTTGGGACGGACTGGCCGGTAGTAGACCCCGAACGCGCGATTCAGGACCTAGACACGATCGATTTCAAAGCTCACACAAAACGTAAGGTATTACGGGATAATGCATTGAAATTATACAATTTATAACGATTTAAAGCCGCTATCTTTAGGGTTTTAGTGTTAATCTTACCGAGGCCATTCATTAGAAGACAATCAAGTATCAAAAAAGTTTTTGGTATCTTATATACGGCCAATTCTTCCACCAAAAACCGTTTAAGATTGTTCTTTTATGGGAATAGGGCCTTACAAATAACTTTATATATTTTGGCTCACCCAAATTTCGTTACCAATCAAGAAGAGTTTAGCGGTAACTAATCAGTTGAGAAGCGGTAATATGCTGCTAAAACATCCGTTATAAATTTATCGTCCGTAGTAACCTGTATTGTAATTGTTTGTATGAACATGTTGGCCTACCTATAGGAGGTTAAACCCGATGCCAGATACCCACCACACCGA
>CAZKFO010000033.1:0-14855 GCA_964552145.1 uncultured bacterium
AATGGTTAAGAATATTGCTGTAGTAGCTTTTGCTGCTTCTTTTATGTTCGCAGGTATCGGTTTCCATATGGCTAATAACTATGCTGATTTGGATGGTACTCAAACTGTAGCTACATCATACGGTGCAACTTTTGATCTTAATGGATCAACAGGTGTTGGGTATGATTCAACTCTTGGAATGCTAATGTATTTCTCAGTACCAGCTGGTGTGACTCTTAGAATGGGTTGGAACGGTGATGACAACACTTCTGTTGGTCTTGGATTTACATGGTGGACTGGTGGTGCTGGATTAAATACATCTATCAGTACTGCATATGATATGGTTACAACTGAAGCAGCCGCTGGTAATACTACAGATGGTAACTTATCAGTTACTGTAGGCTTTGGATTTTAATATCCTTTTTGCTAATGTCTTCACTGAGTTTAATTACTCAGTGAAGACAAAGATTTTTAAAATAAAGTAAGTTTGTTAATTAACAAGGAGAAAACAAATGAAAATGGTTAAGAATATTGCTGTAGTAGCTTTTGCTGCTTCTTTTATGTTCGCAGGTGTTGGTTTTCATATGGCTAACAATTATTCAGATATGGATGATGCTGTGAGTATTGCTACTTCATATGGTGTAACATATGACCTTAATGGTCAGACAAGTGTTGGTTGGGATTCAACTCTTGGAATGATGATGTACTTTGCTGCTCCAGGTGGAACTAGCTTAAGATTAGGTTGGGTTGCTGATGATCCTGCTGATGATTTAGATGCTACAGCAGCTAAAACATCTATGGGACTTGGCTTTACATGGTGGAATGGTGGTGATGGACTTAAAACTTCTATTAGCACTAACTATGATTACATCATGCAGGGCGCACTAAATAGTACTAATCTATCAGTTACTGTAGGCTTTGGATTTTAAATAAATCATTATGAAACCTAGCTCTTTATTGAGCTAGGTTTCTAATCATTAAGGATAAAAAAATGAAAAAAAATATTATAATATCAATAGCCTTAATACTATCTGTTGTTACGTACTTACAAGCTAGAGATCTATCTCCTAATTTTACAATTAGATATGAAGATTTCATTAATACTACTGCTCCAAGTGCCGCTATTGGCCTTAAGCTTGATATCGATGGTGAACGATATACTGGCTTTCAGGTAAATAGTGATGGTACTGATTCAAGGTTATTAATGGGATGGTCATGGGGTCTTATAGGTCTTGGTGCAATAGATGTATCAAATACAGGTGATGGTTCTGACGTACTTCCTCACTATACTTTTGGTGTAGGATATGAAATTATAGATGGTTTAACTACTAATTTCGAGTATTGTATGACACCTGATGCGACTCCAGCTCAAATAGGTTTTAATCCTAATGCTGAAGAGCGTTTAAGGTTATCACTGTCAGTATCGTTTTAGGTTTTATATAGGTACATAATAATGTTACCTCGTCGAAAGGAAAGGCTCCATATGGAGCCTTTTTCTTATTTTCATGAAAATTAAACCTCATTATCAAATACTACTGGCAATTATTCTAGGTTTTTTGATATCAAACCTAGAAGCTTCAAGCGTATTTATTCCACTTGGTGAAATATTTATACGATTACTAAAGATGGTTATTGTTCCTCTTGTATTTACATCAATTATTGTAGGGGTAAGTTCAGTTGCAGGAACAGTAAACATTGGTAAGTTAGGTACTAAAACCGTTGGATATTATTTCTTTACATCATTAGTAGCAATTTTAATAGGTCTAGTATTTGCTAATGTAGTACAGCCAGGAATATATTTCTCTTTAGAGAATTCAAACTCAATTTCTCCAAAGGAACTTTTACAAACTTCTACATCTTTTAAGGATCTAATTTTTAGAATTATTCCTACAAATCCTATACTCTCATTAGCTAATGGAGATATGTTGTCAATTATCTTTTTTGCTTTATTTCTAGGCTATTCAATAACAAAAATTCAAGATGATCATAGGAAACAACTTACCTTATTTATGCAATCTCTTAATAATGCAGTTATGTATTTAACTAATTTAATTATTAGAATCACTCCAATTGGAGTATTTGGTTTAATTATTAAGGCTGTACACACCTCTAGTTCAAATATTATTCCATCTATAGGTGTTTATATGCTTACTATATTTTTTGGTTTATTATTACATTTATTCTTGATTTTACCACTAATATTTTATTTCTTTACAAAAATATCACCAATTAAGCATTATAAAGCAGTCTCAAAAGCAATGCTTACTGCATTTTCAACAAGCTCTTCAAGTGCGACTCTTCCTGTTACTCTAAGTTGTGTTCAGAAGGATGTCGGAGTATCAAAGTCTACATCAAGTTTTGTTTTACCTTTAGGAGCAACAATCAATATGGATGGAACAGCACTGTATGAATGTGCTGGTGTATTATTTATTGCTCAGGTATTAGGTATTGATTTAACAATTTATCAACAGTTAACAGTTGTACTTACAGCGTTATTAGCTTCAGTTGGCGCTGCGGGGATACCTTCAGCAGGTTTAGTAATGATCTTTATTGTATTACAATCAGTTGGCCTCGCAGATCACCCCCAGGTTGGAATCATTGTCGGCACTATGTTAGCAGTAGATAGACCTCTTGATATGCTAAGAACAACTGTGAATGTTACAAGTGACTCGATTGGTGCTGTAATTATAGCTAAATCAGAAGGTGAGAATCTTTATAATAATTAATCTAAGAATGCTCTAATTATTTTATTTTTATAATCATTCTCCATATCAATCTTACAATCAATAATTTCTAATCCAGATGAACTTTTAAATAGTTCTTTTAAATCATTTAATTCCCCTATTTCATGATATTTAATATTAAGTGATTTTGATATATCATGAAGATTAAGATTAGGGGGAGTTATCCAATATTTTTCAAATTGACTATAATTTAAATTAGATACGGGTAGTTTTTTAAAAATTCCCCCTCCATTATTATTAAGTATAAATAATTTTAAAGATATATCTGATTTTGATGCAAAAGCTAATGATGTCATATCATAGTAAAAACTTAAATCTCCTAGGATAGCTATATTATCTTTTGATTCAGAAACGCTTGATATCCCTAGTGCTGTTGATACTAATCCATCAATTCCACTAGCACCTCTATTTGAATAGATATTAATTTTTTTATTAATATTTATTGTTAGATCATCCATCTCTCTTATAGCCATAGAGTTTCCTATAAAAAGATTCGTATTAGGATTCACGATATTTAATATATCTTTAATAAGAATTCCTTCACACATCATTTGATCTATAGTAAATGAATTAATGTGATTGCTAATTCTTTTTTGAGAATTTTTTAATGTATTAAGTATGGAATTATTATCTATCGGATTAAATGATTGAATAATATTATTTGCAAATTCATCTAAATTTGCTCTTATAAATTGATTAGGATTATCATTGAATAATTTATTTTTATCCACTAATAAAACATTTGAATGTTTAGATATTAAATTACATAATATTTTTGATGTGGGTTTTCTTCCAAAGCGTATTATATGATTCGGATTTATATTTATATTTTTTAGTAATAGGTTATAACTTGATATAATATTTTGATGTGATTTATAGTATCTAATATTAGATGTAGGGTCTGCAAGTATTGGGGCATTCAAAAATTCTGATAGAAGCAATATCGAATCAATATTTTCATTTGGATTAAGCTCCCCACATATTATTATGGAGTTCTCTAAGTTTTGAATTTTAATTTTCTGATTATCTTGAACTTTACTAATTCTTGATTCTATTTTTTCCTTAGGAGAATATGTATTGTTAATTAGTTCTCCTACTATTGGTTCTTCAAATGGAGTGTTAATATGAATAGGCCCAGGGATATCATCAATAGATAAATTATATGTGGTGATTATATCTTTTTTTAATGTTTTTAGATTGGTATTTGGCAGTCCAACATCTAGAAAATTTCTTACATACCCACCATAAATATTTTGTTGATTGATCGTTTGATTTTCTCCAGTATTTAATAAATAATTAGGACGATCAGCGGTTATAACTATTAATGGTGTTTTGCTTAGACTTGATTCTATTATAGCAGGTAAAAAATTAGCAACTGCTGTCCCTGAAGTTGAAATTAATATAGCTGGACTATTATCTTTTTTAGCTACACCTAAGGCGTAGTAACCAGCAGATCTTTCATCAATATGACTAGTACAATTAAACTTTTTATTTTTAGTAAATGCAATTATTAAGGGAGTATTCCTTGATCCAGGGCATATGCAAACATTCTTCACTCCTAAGTCGTACAAAGTGTTTGCGATTTCATATGACCAAATTAGATTATTGTTATCCATTGATTAGCTCTTCGATTATATTTATTTTATATAAAACTTCATTCCATTCTTCACTTTCATCTGAATCTTTTGTTATCCCAGCTCCACCATAAATATATAATTTATTTTTATTAATAAACATTGATCTTAAACCTGCAAAAAAATTACAATTAAATTTATTATCTATCCATCCAATTGCACCTGTGTACCATCCTCTATCATAGTTTTCAATATTATTGATAATATCAATTCCTTCTTTCTTAGGATATCCTGACAATGCTGCGGTTGGTGATAGTGAGTTTAGAATATTAAAAGGACTTTTGAAATTTTTGATATTAGATTTTATAACTGTTTTGAGATGGAGTATATCTTTCAATGTTAATACATTTTTTTTACTAATATTTAATTCTAACCTAAGTTCATCTAGACTTTCTATTATATCTTTTACAACGATATCATGCTCATCATTTATTTTTTTATTATTTAGTATATATTCAATATTAGAATTTCTATCTAGTTTATTATTCTTTCTATTTATACTTCCTGCTAATGCATCTATTTCTAGCTTATTATTTTTTAGACTAAATATTTTTTCTGGTGAAGCTCCTAAATATTTTCCTTTAGTTCCATAATCATATAGGAAAATTGTACATTTAGGATATATTTTTTTTAATTTCATCAGAAATCTTCTAAATGGAAAATTTTCATTAAGTGAATAACTTACAATATCAGAAATAACAGCTTTTTCAATCCTTGATGAATTTATATAGTCTTTAATTTTCAAAAATCTCTGTGAGAATTTTTTATAATCTGGTGATATTTTATTTGATACAATATCATTGCTTATTTTCTTTTTGGTAATATTAGTATGACTATGAATGGCATCAATGGTATTCTTTATAATATTAAGGATATTAGATTTACTTGAATCCTTACTAATTATAAAATTAAATGCTATAGAATAATTTTCGGCTTGATTTAATATAATTATTAAAGGAATTTTATAGTCTAACTGAGGAAAACCATTCCAGATATCTTTATTTTCTCTCTTTATATCAAAATTTTGTCCCCCAATAAATATAGGTATAGTTTTATCCTTACCTAAATCACATTGGATTCTATTATCAATAGTATTTTTTAGTATAGAGTTAATATTATATTGATCTACATTTAAATTTAGAACGCTTCCCCAACTTATAAACTCAAATTCATTTGATGGCTCAGACCAATAAATTTTTTCTTTGCAACCATCTAAATTCAAATTAAGTAGAGAACTAAAATCTAATTGAATATCAGCCGTTACAGATAATAGTATAGAACTATCTTTGCTCTTTGCTTTTTCTTTAGCTTCAGTGAATTTTGACTCAATTTTTTTTATATTAAGAATCATTTATTTACTTATTTATTTATAATTCAATCTTATAAATTCAATCATACCAATAACAAGGAATATTAACATTTAATACTATGAATGAATTTCAGCATAAAGGGAAATCTAAAAAAGAATTTGTACGCTATATATTTAATGATATATCTAGTACCTATGACTTCCTAAATCATTTTTTAAGTTTAGGTATTGATATAATATGGAGAAAGAAGTTTATTCAATCATTGAATTTCTCTAATCAAGATAAGGTTCTTGATGTTGCAACAGGTACTGGTGATGTTGCATTTAAAATAAGGAAACAATATTCATCAGAGATAGTAGGTATAGATTTATCTGTTAATATGCTCAATATTGCTAAAACCAAAGCTAATAAAATGAATATAACTGATATAGATTTTATTGAGGGAGATGCAGAAAATTTACCATTTGATGATAATACATTTAATAAACTAGTTATATCATATGGATTAAGAAATTTAGGAGATTGTAAAAAAGGACTACAAGAGTTTTATCGCGTGCTAAAACCAAATTCTAAGGTTGGTGTTCTAGAATTTTTACATCCAAAATCTACATTGATAGCTAATTTGTTTAAATTTTATTTTAATAATATCCTTCCTAGGATTGCATCTTTATTTTCAAATTCAAAGGCATATCGATACTTACCTGAATCAGTAGATAATTTTATGACAGCTGATGAATTAAAATCTCTTTTAAAAGAAGTTGGATTTAAAAATATATACTGTCGTAGTATGACATTTGGAATAACAACAATAGTAAATGCTGAAAAATAAGAAGATAATAGCTCAATTAGGACTACTTGTAACAGCTTTAATATGGGGTGCTACATTTATAGTTGTTAAGGATGCAATTAATCTGAATACCTTCCCTCCCTTTTTTTTTGCAGGCATTAGATTTATTCTTGCAGCTTTATGTGTTATATTTTTAGTTGATTTTAAATCAATAGTAGATGGCGCAAAAGAGCCATTCCTATGTGGATTAATTTTATTTATAGGTTATGGATTTCAGAATTATGGATTAGAAGCAACAACACCAACTAACTCAGCGTTTATTACAAGTATCAGTGTATTAATGGTTCCTATTATTCTATATATTTTCAAAATAGAGAAGATATCATTAAGAATATGGATTTCTGTATTTCTTGCATTTATTGGGATACAGATGATTTCTCCAAACGGATTTAATATTGGAGATCAATTAACTTTTGGCTGTGCTTTGTCATTTGCAATTCATATTATAATGCAGGATAAATTTAACAAGAAAAAAGTAATAAATTTTTTTGTAATACAATCTATGACTGCAGGCGTTCTATCTCTTCTAGCCAGCTTATTAGTTGAACCAGTAAGCCAAGTAGTTTTTTCTAATGAGGCTATCATTGCAATATTGATAACTAGTGTATTTGGTACAACATTTGCCTTATTGGTCATGATTTGGGCCCAAAAGATTTTAACTGCAAGTGAAACTGCTATTATTATTGCAATGGAGCCAGTATTTGCTGCTTTATTTTCTGTCTACTTTGGGTATGAAGTTATAGGTTATATATCTTATATAGGTGGTGCTATTGTTGTATTCTCAGTAATTTTCTGTGAGTTATCTAGGGGTACAAAATTAGTCAACTAATTCTGAATACTTTTTATTTCTTAAAATAAAATATTTAAATACAATACTAGGTTTATACATCTTATTTAAAATCGAATATAGTGGGGATAATTTCATTTTATTGATGTTGATGATTCGTTTGGCTATATAAAATGGGTGAGTTAAGATCCAAATATATCCTGATATTTGAGCAAAAAATCCCTTTAGGTTAATTGTTAATAAATATCTTAGTAGAGATATTAATTCTAATAATAATTTTGGAATTAATAAGCATAGCATAATAATTGTATTATGATTTGTTAAGAATAATATCATGCTATTTCTATGATTAAAATAGGATTTTAATAGAGAACGATTTTTTAAGGTTCCTCCGCTATGATATATTATGGATTTTGGTTCTACTACATTTTTATATCCCAATAGTAATAATTTCCAGGAATAATCTATTTCCTCCATGTAGGCAAATAATTTTTTATCAAACAAAATTTCCAGGAATAAATCTTTTCTAGTTATAAATGCACAACCAGAGGCCCAAAAAATCTCCTGTTTATTATCGTATTGATTTTCATCAACTTCTCTATAATTAAAGATCCTTCCTCTAAGAAATGGAAAACAAAATATATCTAGGAATCCACCGGAGGCACCTGCGTAGTCAAATAGTTTTTTATCTTCTATATTCAATATCTTAGGTTGAATAGATCCTATATTTTCATCACTTGAGATTAAATTAAAAATTGGTTTAATCCAGTTTTCTTCATGAATAGTATCATTATTTAGAAATAATAGAAAATCTCCTTTTGCTATTAGTGCTCCTTCATTACATCCACCAGCATAACCTAGATTTGAATCCATAGCTAAAATATTAATATGGGGGAATTTTTGTTTTATGATTTTGATACTATCATCATTAGAGGCATTATCTACAATAATTATTTCATAATCTTTAAATGTTGATTTCTCTAATGATAATAAACATTCATTTAAAATATCAAAGCCACCATGGTGTGGTATGATTATGCTAACAGAAGGGTTATTTAAATTTGATTTTCTATTAGTTCTAGCCATTCTTTTGCTTCTTTGTGATTAGGATGAGATAATAGCCAATCTTTAATAATTTTAACCGCTAAATCATTTTTCCCATTTCTAAAATATGCCTGACATAATCCTAGCGTAATTTCAAATATTTCTGGATTTTCCATATGCATTTTATGAAAATGATCAATTGCATACTGCATGTTTTTAGAATTTTCTAGTAATAGCTGACCAATATAATATTCTTGTTGTAAGTTCAGATCCTTCCTACTGTTTGCATGAAGCATATATTTATAAAAAAAGTCCATATTCCCTAACTCTGCAAAAAAGCTTCCTATTTGTATCTCAATATCAGGATGGTTTATATGAATCACATCAACAGGAAAGTAAGTTTCCATTAGTGATAAAATATGATTAGCTTGTTCATATTTAGTTGGATCTGATATTAATTCAATCGCAATTTGAAGAAAACTTGATCGATAATTTTGAACTAAGCGTTCTATGTTTCTGCTGAAGGAAACATCTTTATTATTAAGATTAGTATATCTATACATACCCTTTGTAGAATCACTTATTGCCATATAATCATCTGCTGTTCTAATTATATTATTCAGATCTAAGCTTTCAGTTATATTCTGTAGCATTCTATCTATATCTAATTTTATGCCATTTGGATTATTATTTTTTATAGGATTGAATCTGTATACTAATCCTTCCATCTCAAGGTACTGATCTAGTCCTAATCGATGTCCTGGAGATACAGTTACCGCAAAATAGATTGGTCTATCTATAGGCATGTCATCAATCAATTCCATTACCATAATATCTTGGACTTTTAAATAGCTCCCAAATGTAGGTTTTAAGTTAAAATCTATATTATAGCCGTTATGTTCTATACTTGCTTGAGTCGGACCCCAATCTACTGGAATTCCATGAGATGTTATATTATAGCTTTGATTATAATTTCTTTTAAAATAATTATCCAGTCCATTTTGTATCACATCCCATTCATTAGTCCATTTTTGTAATGCAAATGCAGTTCCAAGAAGTGGATCCATAGCTTGAATAGCTTCGTCACTTAAAGCGATTGGAAGAGTTTGGTATTCATTTTTTAATTGGTCAATATACCATGGAGTATTAAGTAGGCTTAAATTTACTACTCTAACATCTTTCCTTAGATTTTCCACCTCTTGCATGTACCACAATGGAAATGTATCATTATCACCATTAGTAAATAAAATTGAATTAGGTGCACATGAATTAAGTAAGTTGTATCCATAATCCCATGCTACATAGTTACCAGTTCGATTGTGAGATTTAAAATCATTTGCAAGCATATTGATAGGCATAGCTATTAACAGTAGCAACGATAAGCTCATTTGTGATGTTTTCTGTGGGATATATGGAAGTATTTTTTTTGTTAAAAACTCTATAAAAGCAAATATCCCAATACCAATCCATATTGAAAAGGCAAAGAAACTTCCAACGAATGAATAATCTCTTTCTCTAGGCTGAGGATCATATTGGTTAAGATATAGTATAATCATAATTCCAGTTGCAAGAAATAGGGATAGTATTGAAATTGCCCTCAAGTAATCTTTTCTAAAATGATAGAAAAAACCAAGTAGACCAAATATGAATGCCAATGGAAGAATATATCGATTCCATTTTATTCCTTCTAAATATTTTATTATAGTACCATCAGTTTTTCTTACTTCCCAGTTATATTCTCCTCTACCAATAAATTGCCATGCGAAGTATCGAAGATACATTTCTTTTATTTGGTAATTCCATACGAAACTAGCAACCTCTGAGCTTGATGGATTATTTCTATCTTCTGTATACCGTCTCCAGTTAGTATTTTCTTGCCTTTGAAGTGTACTTTTTCTATCTAATATTGACCAGCTACCATACTGTTCTCTATTCATGTATGATAAGAATGATTCTAAAGTATCAGGATTATTTTCATTAATAGAAGGATGTTGTGAAGCTCTTATAAATATAGTGCTATAGGTAGAGTATCCAGTTAAAATCATTAATAGACATAAAAATATAGTAGCCAGGTTAGTTTTCTTCTGATTGATATATAAAGATAACAGTATTAAAGTTAGAATAAATATAAATATGGGAAACCATATAGATGAGAATTGCGCAGATACTTGAGGTATTCCTTTAATGATTATAGAATATATAATAGTAAAAATTATTATTGATATCGAACCAACTTTAATAACGTCTATTAACGTTTTTTTATAGTCTATCTGATTTAGATTTGAAGATATGCTTTTATTATAATAAATGATAAACATAATACAGGGGATAGCGAGTAGATTTAATAAGTGTATCCCAATTGCTAATCCAAGCATATAGACAATAAGTATAATATATTTTATAGATTCCTTGTTAAAAGCTACCGTATCCCATTTAAGAATAAGCCACACTACAATCGAAGTAAAGAATGTAGATAGAGAATACACTTCTGTTTCAACAGCATTAAACCAATGTGAATCGGTAACACCAAAGGTGAGAGCTGCAATAAAAGCACTTATCTGGATAATTTTATGCTTGCTTTCTCTTTCCTTACTATTTAATAATCTTGTTATTAATTGAACAATAATTAGATATAAAAACATCACAGCTAATGCACTTGCAATTGGTGATATCAAGTTAACTCTTGCACCTATATCAGTAAATGTAGGAAAGTTTGAGAAGACATTTCCAAGTAAGAGAAATAGGGGTGTTCCTGGTGGATGAGGGACTCCTAAGGTTACAGAACATGCAATAAATTCACCACAGTCCCAAAAAGATGTAGTTGGTGCCATGGTTATTAAATAAATAACCATAGGTATAATAAATGATAGAATCGTAAATATTAAATGACTATTTATCTTTGCTTTCATCTTCTTTATCTGGAGTTGAGGGAGCATCTTCTCCATTTTCTTTTGAAGTAACATAATTCATTCGAAGTTCATTAATTGATTGCTCAAGTATTTTAACCTCTTCATCACTAATATTTCCTTTTGTTTTTTCTATTAGCATTGAGAGCATGTCAATTGTTAATGATGCAGCTTCAAGGTTAGTTTCAATTTTATCACTTATAGGATTTTTAATTTTTCCTAATTGCATCCATGCTTGTGATACTAAAGAAGTGCATAATCCCATAAAGAGTTGAGTATTTTTATCGTTGTCCATTTTATTTTATCCTATGTCAATAAATTCAAGCATGTTACTATATTTATCTAATAGCTCATCCTTGATTTTTTGGTTTTCATTCATTCTAAGGTCATTATCTTTATCAATTAATTTAAAAGCAAGTTCTCTTGATTGTATTATCAAGTCATAATCTTGTGATATACTACCAATTTTCATTTTCGTATATCCATGTTGTCTCTTACCAAAGAATTCTCCTGGTCCTCTGAGCTTTAAATCTTCATCAGATATTTTAAAACCATTTGATGTATTTTCCATAACTTTTAATCTGTGATTAGATAGATCTGTTTCCTTTCTTTGTATAAGGATACAATAGCTTTGATTTTCTCCTCTACCTATGCGACCCCTGAGTTGATGTAATTGTGTAAGTCCAAAACGTTCTGCATTTTCTATTAACATTACAGTTGCATTAGGATTATCAATACCAACCTCAATTACAGTTGTGCTAACGAGTATATCTACATCTCCTTGAACAAAAGATTCCATTTCTCTATCACGTTCTTCTTTTTTTAGTTTCCCATGGATATATCCTATATTAAAATCAGGGAAGATATCATTTTTAATCTTTTTATATGCTGTATTAGCTGCTTCTAAATCAAGCTTCTCAGATTCTTCAATGATGGGATATACAATATAACACTGTCTATTTTTTTTAATCTCTTTTCTTAAAAATTTATATATAGAATCTATTTTTTCTTCATTAGAAACTTTTGTAATAATTGGTATTCGATTTTTTGGAAGCTCATCAATTATTGATATGTCCATATCACCATGTATAGTCATTGATAAAGTTCTAGGGATTGGAGTTGCCGTCATCGCAAGTACATTTGCATTAGTTGCTTTTTTTATTAATGCTTTTCTATGAGCCACTCCAAATCTATGCTGCTCATCTATTATTGCAAGGCCCAAATTTTTAAATTGTATATTATCTTGTATTAAAGCATGAGTACCAACAATGATATTAATCTTACCTTTTTTTAATTGATGGAGTATATCTTCTTTTTTACTCTTTTTAATTTCGCTAGTTAACAATTCACATTTCATTCCAATTTCTTTGCAGAGTGATTTAAAACTATTATAGTGTTGCTCACTTAGAATCTCAGTAGGAGCCATAATAGCAACTTGTGCGGAATTATCTACAGCCATTGCGGATGCAAGTATTGCAACGATTGTTTTTCCACATCCTACATCTCCTTGAATCAATCTGTTCATTGGCTTATTTAACAATAAGTCTGTTCGTATGTCTTTCAGGACTTCAATTTGTGATTTTGTAAGAGTAAAGCTAATGTTTTTGTATACTTTACTAACATAATTATCAACACTATTAAATATTTCTGTTTTATTTTTCTTTAAATTAATTTTTTTTAGTGCCATGATTAGCTGAATAAAAAAATGTTCATCAAATTTCAATCTCCTGATTGATGCATTCAGCATATCAAGAGTATCGGGTTTATGAATATTCTTTAATGCTTCAGATAAACTTATAAGCTTATATTTATCACGTATTTCTTCATTATAGAAATCAGGAATTAAGTTTTTAACTGATTCTATAGCGGTTGAAACAATTCTTCTAAATCCACGACTATCAATTCCTACATTTTTGAGTTCAGTAGTTGAAGGATATATAGAAATGATTTTCCCAGTATTTATAGGATCTTCATTTTCATCAAGTAAATCAAATTCAGGGTGAATAATTCGGAATCCATTATAAAATTCAATTTTACCATATATTGCAATAGGTTCACCAATTTCAAATTTTTCTGCAATCCATTTTAATCCATGAAACCATATACATTTGATACTACCACTAGGATCTTGTACATCTAACTCAAAAAAGCGTCTTTTCCTTGAGAATTTAATTTGATGAGATGCAACTCTTCCAACAATGAGCCCCTTTTGCCCAATTTGAAGTTTATTTATTCTTAAAATGTTAGATCTATCTATATATCGTCTAGGAAAATGATATAGTGTATCTGATATATTTTCTATTCCATGTTTTTTTAATTTGGAGCCTCTATTGGGACCAACACCTTTAAGGTATGTTATTTCTGTTTTGAGATTTGTTTTAAAAAATGGTTTTTCACTCATTACTTTAATGAGTTAAGATTATCCTGTAGGGCATCAATTTCCTTCACGTATCGTTCTTTTTTCTGCTTCTCTATATTAACTATCTTTTCAGGAGCATTAGATACAAAATTTTTATTATTTAATTTTCCATCAACAGATTTTAAACGACCTTCTAGATTTTCAATTTGATTACTTAATCGTTCAATCTCCTTATTAATATCAATTAAATCTTTTAAAGGAATATATATCTCTATATTATTAATAATAATGGTAGTAGCCTGAGAAGGTTTGCTCATATCTATATCAGTTTCTATATTATTAACTTTGACCATTCTCTCTAGATAATTATTATAATTTTTTAAAATTCCGGCTGTATCATTATCTACTTTACAGAACAAAGAGACCTCTTTTTTAGGAGATATACCAAAACTTGCTTTTATATTTCTTATAGATGATATAATACTCATAATAACTTCTAATTCAGATTCAATTTTCGTATCAATTAAATTTGGATTGGCGATAGGCCAGCTGGAAGTCATTAATAATAATTGCTCAGTATCTTTAGGCAATGTTGACCATATTTCCTCGGTTATGAAAGGACAGTAAGGATGCATTAATTTTAAAGTGGTTCGAAGAACATGTAGGCTTACTGTTTGTGCAATTATATTATCTTCATTATCTGATCCATAGAATCTAGATTTAGTAAATTCAATATACCAATCGCAGAAATTTTTATAGACAAAATCATATACTGCCTTAACCGCATCATTCATTTTATAATTTAGATAGGCATTATCAACTTCTTTGATAGTAGAGTTTAATTTTGATAGTATCCATCTATCTGTTTTATTTAATTCTTCATTGTTCAGTTCTGATATATCAGGTTTAGCAGATGAGTCAAGATTCATATTTACAAATCGAGCTGAATTCCAGACTTTATTCATAAAATTTCTTCCGTGCTCAATTTTATCTTCAGAGAATAGAATATCTAATCCCTGTGGTGCAATTAGCAAGATACCAACTCTTAGAGCATCAGTACCATATTTGTCCATTAAATCAACAGGATCTGGTGAATTTCCTAATGATTTACTCATTTTTCTACCAAGATTATCTCTTACTAGTCCTGTGAAATATACATCTGAGAAAGGAACCTGTTTTTTAAAGTATAATCCAGCCATAATCATTCTTGCTACCCAGAAAAAAATAATATCAGGACCAGTTACT
>CAZKFO010000034.1:0-14788 GCA_964552145.1 uncultured bacterium
ATTCTCCCATGAATTACAATAGGAAATATTACAAGTTGGTTCTTCTGTATATATACCAATTCCATACGTTGTATTACCTACAAAGTTTGAGTTGCTAATATTAACATTGCTTTGGTCATATAGCTTAATTCCCATATCATTATTTATGAAATTACAGTTTTCAACCCTACCGGTTGATGTCCCGCCAAAGCTTAAACCGTAGTATCCTCCATTGAGTATTGTACAGTATTGTATTTCTAAATTACAGGGATAGTATTCATCACCATATATCCAGATTCCATTTCCATCTTGTAAATCAATTTTAGCGCCACGACCATCTATAAATATATTACCTTCATACAAACCTAAGCCTCCATAGTATATAGAGTCTGAATCTAGAATTATATATTTATCATATCCATACATAGCAGTTGCCTCATCGTATGCTTGCTGCAATGTAGCTGAATATATCGTTGATATTATAATTAATAATAAAACCATTTTATAAGGTAGTAATAAAAACTCTAATTATAAAGATTAAAAGGGTAACAGGATTTTACAATGGTCTTCTATAGTATTCAAAAGGATCTTTTGCATTATACCATTTAGGAAATATTTTTATAATTCTAGTGTCTTTAGAAAAATTTTGAGAAATTCCTGATCTGACATGACCGGTTATATATTTATAATTATTTTTAATACACCAATTCACATAGACCATTTTTAAAGTTTTTGAGAATCCAATTTTTTTTCTATAAAATTTCTTCATTAAGTATATGTAAGTATACATAGTATTCTTTTTTCCTAGATTAGTATCATAATGTGACCATGATTCATTAGAAAAAACTTCTAAAGGGACTCCAATTATAAAACCAATAATTTTTTCATCTAATCTAGCGATAAAGGGATAGGTTTCTTCACTGAAATATTTTTCAATATTATTTTCTGTAATAATATTATCTATTCCAAATATAGGTTCTAGTTCTTTTGACAAACTCATTATTTCTTTTTTATCACTATTACCTAGACTTATTATCTCTTCTATTCTAAGTTTATTTGATGATTCAGCAATAAGATTTATTCTTGAGGCACCCTGATTATTTGTATTTATCATCATGATTAGGCTATAATTTAGTATTTGATTATATATATTATTAATACATAAAAATTTTTTTATTTTTTATATTAGCTATAGGTATGGAGACTTCATTTAATAAAATCCTAGCTAGAGAATCTAGTCTTAAAAAAAGCAGACTATGCATTGGTTTAGATATTGATTCAGATAGAATGCCTAAATCTATGGATAAAAGCATATCAGGGATGAAAAAATATCTCTTTGATATTATAGATGCTACTACAGAATTATGTGTTGCATATAAACTTAATATGGCTTTTTATGAAAGATATGGATCACGGGGATATAGAATGATGGAGGAAGTAGTTGATTATATTAATGGAAGAAGTTTGACTATTGCAGATGGAAAGAGAGGTGATATAGGGAATACTACAAAGAAATATGCTTTGTCTGTATTTGATGCCATGGGCTTTGACTCTGTAACTGTCTCTCCATATATGGGAGCAGATTCTATAACTCCATTTATTGATAATAAATCAAAAGGTGTTTTTGTGCTTTGTCTTACATCTAATAAAAGTGCACAAGATATACAGTTTATATCTGATGGTAATTCTAATATTTATAATCATGTGTCTAATCTAGCTGATAAATTAAATGATAACGATAATATCGGTCTTGTTGTAGGTGCAACAAAACCTGAATATATGAGTAAGATTAGAGGAATGAATAGTTTACCTTGGCTAATTCCAGGTATTGGTGCCCAAGGAGGAGACTTGGAAAAATCTGTAAAAATTTCTAATTCTAATTCATCTACAGGTATAATCAATGTCTCTAGATCTATAATTTTTGCAGGGGACTGTACGTTGAATGATATAAATAAATCAGCCATAACATTTAATGCAAAAATTAACTCAGAGGTTTAAATGAATAATGTAATTTATGATTTACTAGTTCAAAAAGGTGCAATTATGTCAGGACATTTTGTGCTAACCTCAGGATTACATAGCAATAGATATATAGAGAAATTTAGAGTTTTAGAAGATCCTGTCTCATTGGGGCATATTTGCAGAGAAATGGCAAATGAGTTTCAGAGTGATAGTGTTGATATTGTTGTTGGTGCGGCAATCGGAGCTATTCTATTAAGCTCTGGTGTAGCCAAAGAATTAAGTGTTAATGGAATCTTTACTGAGCGAATTGATGGTAAAATGATTTTTAAAAGAGGCTTCTCTATTCCTAGAGGATCTAGAGTATTGGTTGTAGAGGATATTGTAACTACAGGAGGATCCATTAAAGAAATTATATCTTTACTTGAATCTCTAGATGTAGAGATTATTGGGATATCTAGTTTAGCTCATAGAGGAGAAATAATAGACTTTGGATATAGGTATCATCCACTAGTAGAGATTAGTATAGAAAGTTGGGAGTCTAGCAATATACCTGGATGGCTAAATGATATCCCAATCACGAAACCAGGGAGTACAGGGAAATGAAATTTATTATTATTATATTAAGTTTTATTTTTTGTAGTTTAGATTCTTCTAAAAATCATATTCCTTCAAATTATTTTAAGAATCTTAAACTAAAGACTCTAAAAATGAATCCTGAAAACATATTAAATACTCAATCTGTTGGACAAGATAAGTTGTTTTTATCACAACAGCAGATAGATTCTATAAAAGTAATATCTCAGAAATTCACTCCTAGCCCAGTTTCTGAAAAAGACACTATACTTATTGAAACAAGTAAGGGCACAATGAAGCTAATTTACTATCCCTCTGTAGCCCCAAAGCATTGCTATAACTTTAAAAAGCTCGCAAACAGTGGATTTTATGATAATACTAAATTCCATAGAGTCATTAAAAATTTTATGATTCAAGGTGGAGATATTTTATCTAGAGATAGTCATCCTACCAATGATGGACTTGGTGGTCCCGGCTGGCAAATTGATCAAGAGTTTAGTGACTTAAAACATAAAAAAGGGATACTATCTATGGCTCGAGGTGGTGATCCAAATTCAGCAGGGAGTCAATTTTTTATATGTCATAGAGATGCTCAGTGGTTAGATGGAGCATATACAATTTTTGGTGAAGTAGTTGAAAATATTCATGTTGTAGATTTAATCGCGCAGACACCTACGGGATATACTACAGCAAGGATGAGTTGTTTAAATAGTATCCCAGAGAATGAAGATCCAGATAAATGGATAGAGCTTCAGGACCCTAAGACTAGAGAATTATTATATTCAAAGGTTCCAGAAAGTGATAATAAGACTCAGTATAGGGAGTCGCTTATGAATGATTTGAAAAGTGACAATCCTACTGCCTCAGTTATAATTAAAAAAATAAGAGTAGTTAGTGAGTAATAATATTATCAAATATATTTTATGGATACTATGTCTATCGACGATATGTTTAGCTATTGAACCTAAGGTTGATAGCTTTACAGTAACGGCAGATAGAGAAGATATTATTCCAGGCGAGTATATTAAGTTAACTGTTGATATTGATATTGCAACAGGTTGCTATATATATTCAACAGATTCAGAGAAATCTCTAACTCCTACAAAATTAATTTGGCCTGATTCTACGATGTTTACTGATTCAAGTCTATTTTTTGAGCCAAGTCCAAAGGTTAAATATGATGATAACTTTGAAATGGACGTATCATACCATGAAGGTAAAATAACTTTACATCAATACTTCTTAACAAGTGATAAATTAGATAATGATATAATTCATGGAAAATTATTTTATCAGGTTTGTCATTCTATTCAATGTCTAAGACGCTATGAAGAGTTTTCTCTTGATTTGGACTTATCAAAGGGGCATCCTAGAGAGAAGTTCTCTACTATCCCAGAGCCTACCACCAAAGAAAAAAGTGAGAGTAATGCTCTTCAAGATGCAATTGATTCAGGTCTAATTTCATTTATGTTACTATCATTTGGAATGGGATTACTTGCACTATTAACTCCATGTGTCTTTCCTATGATTCCTATTACTGTATCATTTTTTACTAAACAAGGTGAAATTGAAGGCAATAACCCATTGAGATCTGCAATTATATATATGATTGGGATTGTAGTTATTTTTACATCACTAGGGTTAATACTTGCTATTACAATTGGTGCATCTGGTGCCAATCAAATTGCATCTAATCCATGGATAAATCTATTCATTGCTCTTTTATTTGTTTTCTTCGCGTTTAGTCTGTTTGGGATGTATGAGATACAGATTCCATCAGCTATGAGACAATTTAGTCTTGAGAATGAACAGCATAGTGGAGTCCTTGGCATTTTATTTATGGCATTGACATTTACATTGACATCATTTACATGTACTGTACAATTCGTTGGTTTACTACTGGTAGCAGCTAGTAGGGGAAGCTATATGTGGCCAATTTTGGGTATGGTAATATTCTCATTAGCGTTTGCATTACCTTTTTTCTTCTTAGCATTGTTCCCTCAATATTTATCAAAATTACCTAAAAGTGGACAATGGATGAATTCAATAAAAGTTACTATGGGTTTCTTAGAGCTTGGGGCAGCTATGAAATTCTTTAGTAATTTAGATTTAGTATGGGGACTTGGTATTTTTACATATGAGATTGTTTTACTTAGCTGGGCTATTTTATCATTAATAACAGGAATTTATTTATTAGGTTTAATTCGTTTCCCTCATGATTCAAAGCTATCAAAACTTAGATTACCTAGAATTATCATTAGTGGATCTTTTTTAGTATTTGGGCTGTATTTATCTAATGGCCTTTATGCGGGTGCAACACATGGCTTAATTGAATCATATCTACCACCAAAGCATGAAGAGGGTTGGTATGAAAACTATAATGAAGCATTAGCGGCCTCACAGAAATCAGATAAGCCAATTTTTATAGATTTTACAGGGTATACTTGTACAAATTGTAGATGGATGGAGAAGAATATATTCGTTGATAGCAGAGTAAAGAAACTCTTTAATAATTTTATATTGGTTAGGCTTTATACTGATGGAGGGCCAAATCATAAAGAGTATCAACAGATGGAAATTGATAGATATAGCACAGCTGCTCTTCCTTTCTATGTTGTAATTGATAATCAGGAAAATGAAATTAGTCGTTTTCCTGGTATGGATCCTAATGTTAATAATTTTATTAAATTTTTAAAGGAGTCTTTAGATTGATATGCATTATTAGAATAATATTATTACTATTATTCGTTTTATCTCCAGCTATTTCTAGTGAGGATATCACAGATGATCGGCTTGAGAGAATACAGTCATTATTATCTGATAAAAAAGAATTAGCTCCTGAGGTGAGATTAAAGAGTTACAGTGATAGTCTATTTGTCCTATCAGAACTAAAAGGGAAGGTCGTTTTAATAAATTTTTGGGCTACATGGTGTGGGCCATGTAGAATGGAAATTCCTGATTTTAATAATCTTTATAAAAAATATAATAAAGATGGTTTTGAGATTCTAGGAATAAGTCTATCTGATACAAAACAACAGCTGATAGATTTTGCTAAGGTCTATAACGTAGAGTATCCCTTGTTATATGGAAGTTTTAAAGAAATTGATAGTATTACGCGTAGCTATGGTGGAGTCCCTGCAGTCCCATGGTCATTTTTGGTTGGTATCGAAGGTGATATTATTAAAACTTATCCAGGTGCAATTATTGCACAATATGATCCAATTACACATCAAAATTTAGTACATACGATTGAAAGTCAGCTTAATATACAGAAAGCACCTTAAGACTTAGAGTAGTCACCTAAATTCTTTTCCATAATCCGGCGCTCTTTTTTTGTCGGTCTTCCTTGTCCTTTTTCTCTATATGCTACAGTTATTGTCTTTCTTACCTTTAGCTTCATCTTTTCTTCTTCAGATGTTAGATCTTGTATGTAGTTACTGATTAATTTTGCAGATACACGTTTATCTAGATTCTTTACTACCTTAATTGTCATTAATATTATTTTCTTCTTTATAACAATGATATCACCTTCATGTACAATGGATGATGATTTAGCAACTTTTTCATTTATTCTAACTTTGGATCTATTGCATGCATTTTTACTAAGTGTTCTTGTTTTATAAATTCGAACACACCAAAGAAATTTATCTACTCTAATTTTATTTTTTAGCATATCTATATTTAATATATAGTTAAATTATACGACAACATAACATTTATAAATGAAGCATAAAAAAAATAAAGATAAATTGTATATGGTCTATGGATTAAATGGCTCTTTAGCTATTTTAAAATCTTCTGCATGTAAGAATATTAAATTCATACTCTCTAAGACTTTTTCAGATACTAGAAATAATCTGGTTGCATCTATACGAAAATCAGGAAGTATAGTTGAGATTCTATCAGATGTTAATTTTAATAGTGAATTTGATGGTTTTAGAACGCAGGGTATTGTTGTTTACTTTAACTATATATTACAAGATTACATCCCTGGATATAATGAGAAAACTAATCAGTGCTATCTAATCTTAGATTCAATTAAAGACCCACAGAATTTTGGCCAAATTATTAGAACATCAGAGTGTGCCGGTATAGATGGTATCATTTTTCCTGAAAGAAGAAGTGTTGGTGTTACGAACACGGTACTTCAAGTAAGTCAGGGGGGATTCTGTAATCTAAATTTAATTGAGGCTAAAAATATTAAATATTTAATTAATGAACTAAAAGAGGATGGATTTTGGGTTGTTGGCATAGAGAATTCCATCGATGCTAAGGATTGGCATCAGGTAGATATGAAGGGTAAGATTGCGTTTGTGCTCGGTAGTGAAGGAGAGGGAATAAGACCATTAATTAAAAAATATTGTGATTTTTTTGGAACGATTCCAATGAAAGGTGAGTCAAACTCATTAAATGTATCTGCGACTGCTAGTGCAATTCTATTTGAGAGGAATCGACAGATATCTATTGAAGATTAATAAAATTATATCCGTATAATTTTATTACAGACATAAATAAAAAAGAGATTGCTAGACACAATCCAAAAGGAATCTTATTGCTTCCCTTTTTTCTTTTTATAATGATTAGCATTATCCCAATAATTGATGCTATAAATAAACAGATAAAACCATCAACAATCCCAAGCCAAGCACCAATAAAAAATGCTAATGCAATGTCTCCAGCTCCAATTACAGATATTTTTTTCTTCTTAATTGCAATTATTCCCGAGCATAGAGATAGATAAAGCGCCACACCCACTCCTCCTATGAAGAGATCTAAGGTAGAAGTATCTGTTAACATGCTTTTTGGTATTAAAGCTATATATAACAACACAATTAAATATATTGGGATTAGAAAATATTTCAAATCTATAAAACCTATTATGATTAGTATGCAGCATACAAACGATAAGAGAGATGCCTGATAAATTAAAGTATTTGAGTAACATATCATGAATATCAACGCCGTTAATAGCTCTACTACTAAATATTGAACTGATATTTTTTCCTGACAGGAAGAACACCTCCCTCTAAGCAGGATATAGCTAATTATTGGTATATTGAGATATAGTGGGATTTGAGTTTTACAGTTAACGCAGTGAGATCGAGGAGATACAATTGATAGACCTCTAGGTGTTCTGATAATAATTACATTAAGAAAGCTTCCAATGATTGCACCAAATATAAAGGGAATCATCTTATATATCAGATAGAGCAGTACCAAAGTGAAAAATTGGAAGATAGGTAGCTATAATTATAACACCAATAACTCCTCCAACCAGTATAATAAGAGCAGGCTCGATAATTGATGTAAGTCTATCGACACTAGCATTTACCTGTTTTGTATAAAACTCTGATGCTTTTAGAGCTAGGCTATCAATTTCTCCTGTTTCTTCACCTGTTGAAAGCAGCTGTATCATTACAGGTGGGAATTCCTCAGTATTTTTTAAAGCTTGAGATATATTTAAACCATTTTCTATGCTTTTAGTGGAATCTATAATTGCGAGCTCATATACTCTGTTATCTACAACTTTTTGAACTAAAGAAAAGGTATCAATAATTGGCACTCCTGCATTTACTAGGATTCCAAATGTCTTTGCAAATTTACTTAGAATATTATTTTTTATTATACTTCCAAATATTGGTAGGCGTAGAAACAATCTATCCCTTAGTAATCTTCCTGTATCAGTTAGCGTGGTAAGCCACACGGTCCCTAGTCCTAGGAAGGTAGTTAGTAGCACAAAAAAAACATTACTCTGCATCCATTCACCAATATCGACCATTAGAACTGTATAGTAAGGAAGCTCTGATCCTAGAGAATCATATACAGAAGAAAAACTAGGAATTAGGTATGTAAATGTTAGTAGAAGTGTTGCAAATAAGAATATTAATATAAAAACAGGGTAGTACATAGCAGATTTAACTTTCCTTTGAGTTTCTTCAACAGTTTCAAGATATTCTGCAAGTTCTTCAAGTGTTTCCGATAGTTTACCGCTAACTTCACCTGCTCTAACCATTGATATAAACAAATTAGAAAATACACCAGGATGTCTTTCTAGGGCATCAGATAGTAACATACCTCGTTTTATATTTTTATCGATACTACCTAGAATTTTTTTAAACTTTGGATGCTTTTCCTCTTGTGATAAGAAAAATATTGATTTCTCAAGCGTTAGTCCTGCTGAGAACATGGTTGATAGCTGTCTTGTGAAGAAAACAAGAGTCGTGAGAGGAATTCGATTTTTTAATTTTTCTATTGAAAGGCTTAATCTATCTAGAAATGGACCTAGAAATTCAAATGCAACTTCTTTCTCCTCTAATTTGACTATAGTATATTTTTTTTCATATAATTTTTCAGAGGCTTCATTCAAAGTTTTTGCATCAATTTTTCCTTCGAGTCTTTTTCCATCCTCTGTTCTAACAATATACTCAAAATTAGGCATTAAATATCTTCCACTGTTGCTCTTTGTATCTCTTCAATAGAGGTTTGACCTGTAGATACTTTTTGAATCCCAGCATCTCTTAATGGGGTCATACCATTCTTGATTGCATGTGCTTTTATGTCATTTTGATCAGCACCAGCAAATATCAATTTTTTTATTGAGTTATCTACTTCAAGAATTTCATGAATAGCAGTTCTTCCTTTGTAGCCTGTATTATGATTCCCTCTTGTTGGAATGGCTTTATAGAAGTCTGAGTCTCCAATTTTTGATTCAGGGAATCCAATTCGTTCTAACTCTTCTTTTGAAGGAGTATAGGACTCTTTTGAATCTTTATCTAGAGTTCTTACTAGTCTTTGGGCCATTACAAGATTGAGTGATGAACCTAATAAAAATGGAGGAATCCCCAAATCAAGCAATCTTAGGATTGTTGAGGTTGCATCATTTGCATGGACCGTACTAAACACAAGGTGCCCTGTCATAGAGAATTTAACAGCGATATTAGCTGTCTCCTCATCTCGAATCTCACCTATTAGAAGAACATCTGGGTCCTGTCTTAATATAGATCTCAATGAGCTTGCAAAGTTAAGACCGATCTCATCATGCATTTGCACCTGATTAATGCCTGGAAGCTGGTACTCAACTGGATCTTCAACAGTTGTAATATTAATTCCTTCAGAGTGAATTTCTTTAAGCGCTGCATATAATGTTGTAGATTTACCGCTACCTGTTGGTCCGGAGATTATGACCATCCCATAAGGTTTTGTAATCCATTTTCTAAATACCTTCAGTTTCGCATCAGGGAATCCCAAGTTTGAGAGGTTTAGTGATAATTTTCCACTTCCTAATAACCTTAAAACGACCTTCTCTCCAAAAACAGTTGGTAAAATTGAGACACGGATATCTATATCTCTACTCTCTGTTTTTATTTTCATTCTTCCATCTTGAGGGAGTCTATGTTCAGCGATATTTAGTTTAGATAGAATTTTAATCCTAGTAACAATCCCCATTAATGAAGAAATTGGTGGAGACATTATTTTGACCAGGACTCCATCAATTCTAATTCTAACATTCACATCATCTCTTCCAGGTTCGATATGTATATCAGAGGAATCTTCTTTAATAGCTTCTGTTAGTATTAGGTTTACAAGTTTAACAAAAGGAGCATCCTCTGCCGAAACCTGCTCATCTCCAAGATCAAGTTCATCTCTATTTCCATCTTCATCGCTACCTCTAACAACTTTAATGTTTGATATTGCGCTCTCAACCTCTCCTGCTTTTTTTATTTTTTCATATAAATTATCTATTGCGTTAGAGATTGTTGTTTTACCTGCGACTAGAACTTCAGGGTTTAGGTTGGTCAATTTTTTGATTGAATCGAGGGTTGATACATCCTCAGGATCTTCCATCGCTACATATATTGAATTCTCTGATGTTTTTAATGCAATTATATTATTCTCTCTTGAAAAATCTTCAGGTATTAATTTTACGATATCTTCTGAGGCCTTCAATAGTTCATCTTCACTTATAGATTTATAGCCAAGCTGTAGAGAGAACGCATTAACTAGCTGTTCTTCAGTTATTTTCCCGCTTAGTATCAGAATATTACCTAGCTTATCACCCTTTGCTTTTTGTTCTGATAAGGCCATCTCTAAATCAGCTTCAGATATAATATTTTCATTAACTAATATCTCACCTAGTTTCGCAAATTGAGGATTGTAGCTCATCTATTTTCCTTCCAATTTTTAGTTACCTGGACATGTTTTATTTAAATTGATATTAATTTCATCACTCACAACTGAGTTCGGATCAAGTAGGAGAACGCTTACCCCAGGGGTGGAGCAGGTATATGCATCAGGAGGACCAAAGGTTGTTTGAATGCACTCTTGCTCACTGAAATCAACTCGGAAATATTTATATCCATATTCATTTGTTGTAACATCTGTGTAAGGAGCAACATCTGCAATCCACATTTCATCCTCTAAAGTAATTTCAGTTTGAGTAACTCCCCATTCATTTTCAGATTCCTCAGTAATTCCCCATTTATAGTTTTCTAATGATCCCCATAATCCCCAATCATTGCAGTCTTCTTCATTGTCTATACTGCTAATAATACTATCATTATTATCAAGTTCTCCATCAACATCTCCATTATCTGAATAACAGCCCATGGCAGGAGTATTTACACATTCATCCTCCGTTAGCTCAACAATGGGTTCTTCATTCGGTGAAGAATCATATTGATCATTACCGTTCATATCAAAGAAACAACTTTTAATTTCATCTGCCTTGCACTGTCCAAGAGTATAGTCTGGTTCTTCACCTATTAGAATGTCAGTACCTTCATCATATTCTTCAGAGGTGCCACCTAGTTGATCATTAAAGCATCCAAAGACGGTGTTCTGTAATACCTGAGCCTCAATAAAAGGATTCCCCTGAGATCCTAAGGTTTGCAGCTGAAGTCTAGCTCCTTCGACAGGAACTCCATATGAATCAAGAAGCTGTGCTCTAAATCTTATCTTGTTATCTGCATTATTACATTCATAATCGTGTTGTATGTCATCAAGAGCTACCAATGATAGCGTACACTCTACACATACATTCTGATACGCAACGGTATTATCTGTACTCGAGAATGTAAGCGGGATATTTGTCACCCAATCATTACCTAGCTCTATACATTCATCATAAGGGTCATTAGTTAAATTACTTGCCTGATCAAAGCATGCATTCCCTGTAACGCTTGCATTTATTGCAGGAAACTGAAATAGTTGCGCTGCATTGTACTGAACTGTTGTCCAGGCAACACCCTGTGTTGAATCTTGAGTTGTTGGACTTAGATTATTTGTATATGCATTTGATATTATATATGCTAAGTCTGGAGGATCTAGTGAAAAATATATACCTATATCATCTGGTACTTCATTGCCCCAGGTATCCCAAAGCATTAAAGATACCGGCATTTGCGTTATTCCTCCACTTATATTTTCTGCTTCAAAGAATGTATATCCAATAAGACCAAATGATGGAGCACCAGAGCTTACCACTATCTGATCTGTCCAGTCACTTGCTATCTCTACTAGATCATCTGTATTTGAGGTGTCTAGATTGCAGCCATCGTACAGTGTCGCTGTAATCGATACATTTGCTGGTGATTGGCCTGATTGAATAACAACCGATGGAAAACCATCTTCAGATTCAACATACTGAGGAGCACTGCTTTCTCCATTAAAGGTTACTCCCTTAAGGATAGCATCAAAGCCTAGATCAAATTTTGTGGTATAGCAGTTATTTACGATATTTCCATTTCCATCCTTTATGGATATTTCTATTTCTGCTGATGTGTTTTGACCTCCACCCTGAACATATATTTTAGTAATTTCATTATCTAAGAAGTCAATTGATGTCGCCTCGGTATTAGTAAGAAGGATTTCTATAGACTCAGCTTCATCACCTGTAAAGTCTCCATACTCCGCCTCAATACTCACAAGCCCCATTGTATTCCCCATTGAAAATTTAGTTGTAGCGTAAACTAGAGATGAATCTCTAGAACAGCTATAGGTTATTTCATCAAAAACACCCCCACAATCAAAGCATGCATCACTATTATTTTCACCTGAATACCCTAGACAGTAATCAAAGCTTGGAAAGATATTTGATGGCATCTCTGATACCAATCCATCTATAAAAATAGCATTTTCATCACTTAATCCACCCACATGTATTTTCTCATCACTACCCTCATCCCACTGTCCTCCACAGTCTAGACATTCATTCTCTGAATTTTCCTCACCACTGCACTCACCTTCTGAACAGTATTTTGGCTTTAGAGCGCTAAATGCAAGGAACTCACCAGTAGAGGGAGGAGTACCGGTAGAATCGACATAGAAGGCATAGATGTTTGTAGATTCTTGATTCTCTGATAGTGTTAAATAGGATGCTTTTAGCGTTAGAGTTTCTTCGCAATCTGGACAGGCATTCATTGTATTTATCAGTATTTCATCTTGAGCGATTACATTCGTAAAGTTTAGAGGATCTCTAACAGATGCATACAATATCTCACTGCCACCAGATATATTTTGATAGGTCACAGTTGCGATACCTGGTTCATTGTTATCTGATGAATTATTCGTATCTGAATCATCACCACCGCCATCACCTATTCCACCATCTGTCTCAGCGCCACCATCTGATTCAGTCTCTTCATTATCATCAGAATTATTTTCACAACAAGTTTGAACGGTATAATGTGAGATCCAACCATTAGAGTTTCCAGAGCCATTATCCAAAGAAAAATATACGGTTGCATCTTGAACAGGGGCACCAAATTCATCAAGCGCAATCACTGAAAACGTAGTTTGCAAACCTATCTGATGAGGTGATGAGCTAATATTTGGATTAAAGTTAAACTGGGAAACGTCCTGTTCAGGATCAGTGTTTCCGCTCATTGAGTATGTTACCTTATGCGTGTCAACTAAATAAAGGGGATGTGACTCAGGGAGTAAATTATTATCAGCGATAGATATCTCAAAATCAACCTCCACAATATCATCCTCAGTTTCTACTTCATCTGGATTAACGCTAAAATAAACTATAGCAGGATCTCCAAGCGAGCCATTTGTAGTATCTGTAACAGCTTCGTTTGTATCAAATGAACCTACGCCAGATGTTGTTGCATTGAAATTTACTCCTACCCCTGGCATTCTAGCTCCAGTTTTAGATATAACCTTAACCGAAAATTTTGTTTCATATGAATTAGTAGCATCATCAAATGGGTTTTGTATTTGAACTAAAAGCTCATCTGTTTGCTCAAGTTTGTAATATGAGTTGGTATATATAAGTACCTTGCTTGTATCTTGTGCCATAATCGAATCTATCTCTGTATCTAAGACAGAAACTAATATAACTAGTGAATCTTTTGTAGACACTGCATTGTCGAGTATATTTATAGTTGCACTACATTTTCCATTCTCATCAGTTAATCCATTTGAATCATCTAAAAACCCTGGAGCAGAATCATTTAGTAAGCTAAAATTAACAGGAGCATTCTGTATAGCAATACCTTCACCTATAACAGTCGCATCAATATTAATAGCATAGTTTGTTGAGTCTGATTCTGTTTCATCATCTATAAAGTAAATATCATCTTCTATAACACCATCTTGCGCATCAATAGATACTGATAGCAAGTTAACTAACTCTCCCATTGGTCTAATGTAAATTGGATAGCTTACCTCAGCGCTATTGGAATACTCGTCTTCGTAGGTTGCGGTAATAATAAAATCACCGGTCTCATTCTCATCCTTCCAGTATCCTTCAACAATCCCTTGATTATTAGTAGTGTTGTTACCTGCAAATGACACAAAATTGGCACTTGTTATTTCCCCAGTGCAGTTTGTTCCCTCATCTGATGTAGGACATTCTTCTACAACTAAGACTGCATTCTCTACGGGGTTGTTATCTGAATCTAGCAATTTAATTTGAAGATAAAGATGATAGTCTTCGCACTCACTACTACAAGAAACACCCACACCATAGGCCTCATTATTTACATCATCTATACATGGAACAGAGCCACAATTTCTTACTTGAGAGTTTATAGTTAAAAAATAATCTATATTTGGAGTAGTTAATGCTGTAGGCTCAGTTTCATCACATGATAAGGAGAATAAGATTATGAAAATACTTATAAAAGATATTCCAAACATATTCTTCCTTGATATTTGTCTATTATTCATATAAATAATCCTCTAACGTTTAATTATTCGTTTAAATCTTTCTTCTCTTCTATTTCTTCTTCAGATTCTTGTTCTTGATGCTCTTCCACTTTTTCTTCCT
>CAZKFO010000035.1:0-1464 GCA_964552145.1 uncultured bacterium
AATAAATCTAAATGAATCTGGCTACATCATTACAGCGCCAGATTCCACAAAGACATCTATCGACGGAGTGTTTGCCTCTGGAGACATACAAGATTTTACTTATATGCAGGCAGTTACTGCTGCAGGTTCTGGGTGTATGGCTGCCATTGAGGCAGAAAGATTTTTAGAAGAACATTAAGAATCCTATTCTACTTGCTTTCATAATATATATGAATGGTAAGAATTGATAAAATTATATACATGATTACTTGTTTTAAGTCTTCATCAGAAGAGCTTGAAGCATTACAGTATTCAAAACCACCTAAATGTTTTAAACTTAATTCAAATGCTTTGCTTCTAATGAAACGTCTTGGGGTTATTCCAGCTAGGCATTACAACCAAACGATAGAGAGAAAATTATTATCTTATATTCCTTTAGGTAGAGAGAGTTTTTTAGAAGACTCTATTGATTCTTTCTGTAGCCACACTTGCTATTTAGATGCCCCTGAATGTTTGAAATGTATTATGAATGAAAAGTGTGATTATTATAACAATAAGAATGATTGGGAAGTAAAGAATTGAAAAGTATTTCTATTATAACAAACGGACCTGGAATTGAAGAGGTAAAGAGTCTCTATGGGCAAGCTTCTGATTGGATATTGAATATTTTAAATAATTATGATATCCATGTTAATGTTGTTAAAGGGTATGAAATGGATGAATTAGATCCAAAAAAAGACTCTGCTTGGATTATAACGGGTAGCGCTCATTCTGTTTATGATGACTTTGATTGGATTGAGTATTTGAGAATTAAATTAAAGGATATGTTAGAACTTCAAAAACCTGTTCTTGGAATCTGCTTTGGTCATCAGTTAATAGCTGATACTTTTGGTGGAGAGGTTATCTTAAATCCTAAAGGATGGGAACTTGGAAGTTGTCAAGTAGAATTCACTAAAGAGGCAGAAAAATCTTTATTGTTTAATCAGCTAGAAAGTCCACTTGATGTATTTCAATCTCATCAAGATGTAGTAACAAAAATCCCTAAAGATGCTATTCTATTGGCTAAGAATAATATGGGAATTCAAAGTTTCAGCTATAAGAATATTTTTTATGGAGTCCAGTTTCATCCAGAGTTCACTAAAGAAGTTATGGAGAAGTATCTTGATATTAGGTATGAAAAAGGAATTATAAAAGTTAGGCCAGAAGTATTAGAATCAAAATATTCTTATAAGATTATAATTAATTTTATTGAAAACATTTTAAAGAGAGGTCAAATTGAGAAATCCAATATATGAAATAAAAAATCTTAAATCAGAAGGCAAAGATAAGTTTGTCTTAAACATTAAAAAACTTGAGATTCACCGAGGTTCTTGTTATGTTTTTTATGGTGATGTAGGTTCAGGAAAAACAACGTTATTAAATAGTATGGCTAAAATAAAAAGTGTTTCCAAGGATATAATTAAATATGAAACAAAAGATATCTCT
>CAZKFO010000035.1:1474-2589 GCA_964552145.1 uncultured bacterium
CCTTGGTTTAAAATTTCAGTAAACGACTATCTGTTAAAAAAAATCAGTTCATACAAACATCTATCTGATCCCAAGCGTAAAGTTTCTGATATAGTTAGAAAAATGGGATTATCTAAGTATCTAGATAGGAATTTTAAAGGGTTAAGTCCAGGAGAACAGAGGTGGGTTGAGTTAGCGATATCTATAGCTGCTGATACTAAAGTTCTTTTTATAGATGGCTTTGGTCAATATCTTGGAGATGACAAAATCAACTCTTTGTGTAGAATACTATATAGAAAAATAAACTACGATGGAGTTACAGTTATTGTAGCTACTCATATTAGGGAAAAATTATCTAAGATTTCTTCAGTACTTATAAAATTAGATGGAGGAAAAATTGTTAGCGTTAGATCAAAGAAAAAACCTTATAAACCCTCTAAGAATAGAAGTGTTAATAAAAATAGAAGTAGAAGGAAAGAAAATAATAAGAAGTAAATTTCTTTTATCTTCTTTTTGTTTTAAGACTTTCAGCTAAAGATATTTATCATATTTTTCTAAAAAATATTTTTATTTAATTTATTCTTGTTATAAATTAGACCGACCAGTCGGTTTATTTTATGAGTGATATTAAAATAAAAGAAGATAAAAAAAATCAGATTCTAGATGCTGCATTCGCAGTTTTTATAGATAAAGGGTATTCTGAAACTACAATGGATGACATTGTACATAAATCTAAAATGAGTAAAGGTGCTATATATCATTACTATAATAGCAAAAAGGAATTGTTTTTATCTTTAATAGATCACTGGGAAGTATATAGCTTTCCAGATTTTTATTCAAAGGGAAGTGATAAAAAAAGTGCATCTGAAGTTTTGATGAATTTAGCTGAAGTTGTTTTAGATGTTTTTAATAAAAAGAAACATGTGTTTCTGGCTGAAGTTGAATTCTGGGCATTATCTAATAAAGATAAAGATGTCAAAAAAAAATCAAGAATACTTTATGACAAACTTTTATATCTACGGATTTCTTTTCGATAAATACATAAAATTAAAATCAAAATATGATTCAGATTTTATTAACAATTATTATCATGATCAATATACTGAACCATCTAGAGTTAAAAAGAATAGTGATGC
>CAZKFO010000035.1:2599-8011 GCA_964552145.1 uncultured bacterium
TCTATTTGAGCTAATACTTAAAAAAGGAATTAGGGAAAAAGAATTTAAAGAAATGAATACAAAGGTAGTTGCAATGACAATATTAACATCATTACAGGGAATTAATTGGTTCTGCCTTTATGAAGATACACAAGTTAGTGCTGAAGATTATCTAAAAACATCTATGACGATGTTAATAGACAGTCTTGAAAAAGGAGTTAAATATGAGTGAAGTTATGGAATCTCTAGAATTAGAGACCAATAATAATAAAAAAGATGTGCGAGAGATAAAATATAGTTCATTTAAATCTAGGGGGGGAGCATTCTTAGTTGTGCCATCTCATAGTGGAAGTGTCTTTTCTAGGGAAGATTTTTCTGATGATCAAAAAATGTTTGTTTCTGCAGCTGAGGAGTTTGCTGTTAAAAGAATTCGGCCAGTTAGTAAAGAGCTTAATGTTTTTAATAAAGAACTATCTCTCCAAATATTTAAAGAAATGGGAGAACTGGGTTTTACAGGTATTGATGTGCCAGAAGAATATGGTGGATTGGAACTTGATAAGACTACAGCTTGCATTGTTGCAGATGTATTATCTAAAGGGCAAAGTGCATCAATTATGGTTACTTTTTCAGCTCACACTGGTATAGCTACTTTACCTATCATATGGTATGGAAATGAGAAGCAAAAGAAAAAATATTTACCTAAACTTGCCTCAGGTGAATGGATGGGGTGTTACGCTTTAACTGAATCTTCTGCCGGCTCTGATGCTATGGGAGGCACTACAACAGCGAAGCTTAGCGATGATAGTAAATTTTATATACTTAATGGTCAAAAAATATATATAACAAATGGAGCCTGGTCTGATGTTTGCGTTACATTTGCAAATGTAAATGGTAAGTATACGGCTTTTATAATTGATAAAGATTGTGAAGGCTATGTTATTGGTGAGGAAGAAAAAAAATTAGGAATAAAAGGCTCTTCAACTGTTACTTTATATTTTGAAAATTGTAAAGTCCCCATTGAAAATGTTTTAGGTGAAGTTGGACAGGGGGGGCCTATAGCATTTAATGTCCTATATACGGGGAGATATAAACTTGGTGTTACAACGGCTGCAGGAGCAAAATATACTCTTAATGGCGCTTTAGATTTTGCTAATGAAAGAGAGCAATTTAGCCGTCCTATAGCTAATTTTGATATGTTAAAGAAAAAATTCGCAAACATGCTTACAAGAACTTGGGAAGCAGATAATGTTAACTATATGACTTCAGGATCAATTGATGATGGAATCTCAAAACTTAATAAAGACGATGATGATTATTATGTTCGAATGCAAAAAATAATTGAAGATCATGCAATTGAAGCTTCTATATGTAAGATAATAGGTTCTGAAACTTTAGCTTATGTTGTAGATGAAGCAGTGCAGGTCTTAGGTGGAGCTGGTTTTATTGAGGAGTATGGTATGGCTACTATCTATAGAGACGAAAGAATAAATAGAATATTTGAAGGTACAAATGAGATAAATAGGTTGTTGATAGCTGGTACCACTTTAAAGAAGTCAATTTTAGAAGAACTCCCAGTCAGAGATGCTATTTCTATTCGAGAAGATGATTGGTTTTCAGAACTTGTTAATCTAGATAATAGGTTAGAAGTTGTAGTTGAATACTTTAGAGGAGCATCCCTTTATACTCTAAACGAATTAATTCTAAAATATGGACAAGACATGAAAAATAATCAATGGATTTTAGAGCCTTACGCTAACATGTTATGCTCATTAGCCATTGTAGATACTGGATTTAAAAGATTGCAAAAGATCAGCAATGATGATAGACAAGAAAATATGGAAGTCTTCGAATTATCTGTTTGTCAACAATATGTAAAATTAAATCAAGAAATGGATAAAATACTTTCACATATTTCTAAGAATAAAGAAGACTATCTACAGAAACTAAAAAAGATTAATAATTATAGAGATAAGCTTAACTACTATCCTGATGAAATAGCTCTTATGGATAAAGTAGTAAATACATTTTATAAGCATGGGAAATACTATCTAGATTAAAATTATAGGAGAAGAAATGAGAAAAGATACATTTATTATAGATGGATTGAGAAGTCCTATTGGATTAAAAAATGGAAATTTAATAGGAATGAGACCAGATGATTTAGCTGCAGAAGTAGTTAAAGGATTACTTGATAGAAACCCTTCTATTGATCTTGAAAATATAGAAGATGTAGTGATTGGATGTGCTTTCCCAGAAGGTTCTCAAGGCATGTTGATGGCTAGAGGAGTTTCAATTATGGCAGGTATCCCTAAGGAAGCAGGTGCTAAGGTTGTAAATCGCCTTTGTGGTTCTTCAATGGATGCTGTTCATCAAATTAGTCAGGCTATTAGTTCTAATGATATTAATTGTGGGATTGCAGGAGGAACAGAGGATATGTTTGGAGTCCCTATGGGAGGATATACTCCAAGTTTCAATCCAGCCTTATATGAACAAGAATATTATATTGGCATGGGTGATACAGCTGAAAATTTAGCAAAAGAATTAGGTATATCAAGAGAAGAGCAAGAAGAATTCTCAGTAAATTCACACAATAAAGCATTAAAAGCAATTTCTGATGGACGTTTTGAGAATGAAATTCATCCTATTAATTTTAATGACAATGTAATATCACAAGATGAAGGTCCTCGAACTCCAGATTTAGATAAAATGAAAAGTCTCGATCCTGCTTTTGACGCGGATGGAACAGTTACGGCTGCTACTTCAAGTCCTATATCTATAGGAGCTTCCGCGCTTCTACTTGGGAGTCAAGATCTTAATAATAATATACAGGCTAAATATAAAATCATTTCAAGAGCAGTTGCAGGTGTTGATTGGAAAACTATGGGGACTGGTCCTCTTCCAGCATCAGAAAAGGCTTTAAAGAATGCTGGTATGAATATGTCAGATATTGATGCCATTGAATTAAACGAAGCATTTGCTGCACAATCTTTATATGTAATTAAAAAAGGTGAGTGGGATGCTTCTAAAATTAATTTAAATGGAGGTGCAATAGCTCTTGGACATCCCTTGGGGTGCTCTGGAGCACGTATTATCATAACTTTAATGAATGTGCTTGAGCAGAATGATTTAAATGTAGGTCTTGCAACGATGTGTATTGGTACTGGCCAGGGTATAGCTACAATAATAGAAAGGGTTTAAGATGTCATCTAAAGTAAAAAAGGTCGCAGTATTAGGAACAGGAGTAATGGGGGGACAAATTGCAGCACATTTAACTAATGCAAAAATTAGTGTATTGGCATATGATATTGATCAGGAAACAGCAGAAAAAGGTGTTAAAGCTTCTCAAGAAATAAAGCCCGGTGCTTTTTATAATAAAAAAACAGCAGAGCTAATTACACCTCTTAATTACACGGATCATTTAGACCAGCTTTCAGACTGTGATTGGATTATAGAGGCTATATCTGAAAGACTTGATTGGAAAAAAGACTTATATAGTAAGATTTCAAAGCACCTTTCAGATAGTTGTGTAGTAACATCGAACACTTCAGGAATATCACTTAAAGATTTATCTAGTGATATGGATAATAGTTTAAAAGAACGTTTTTTTATAACTCATTTTTTTAATCCTCCTCGTTATATGAAACTTGTTGAGATTGTTTATCCTGATAATGTAAAAAAAGACTTATTAGATTTAGTTGTTTCAATTCTTGAAGATGATTTAGGTAAGGGGGTTGTGCATGCAAAAGATACACCTAATTTTATAGCAAATAGAATTGGAATATATGGAATGATGAGCGTCCTTGAAATGTCAAACAAAATGAAGTTAAGTATAGAAGATGTTGATTTCTTTACTGGTTCTCTAATTGGAAGACCTAAGAGTGGAACTTTTAGAACTGCTGATATCGTAGGGCTTGATACAATGATATATGTAGCTCAAACTGCTTTTAATAATTGTATTGAGGATGAATCTCGTGATACATTTAAAATCCCACCATACATATCTAAAATGCTAGATAATAAATGGTTAGGACAAAAAACAGGACAAGGCTTTTATAAGAAAATTGAAAAAGGAGTGATTCACTCAATTAACTTGGATAGTTTAGAATACAGTCCTCAGAATAAAAAGAAATATCCTGGAGTTAGAATTGCAAAAGAATATGTCTCTATGAATGATAGAATTACAAGTCTTTGTAACTCGAAAGATCCTGCAGGTGAATTTACATGGAAAACCATTGCGTCTACATTGGCATACTCAGCTTATAGAATTCCTGAAATATCTGATAATATTTATAGCATAGATAGATCCATGAGGTGGGGATTTGGCTGGGATATGGGACCATTTGAAGTTTGGGATGTCTTAGGCTTAGAAAAATCAATAAAACGTATGGAAGAAGAGAATATAAAAATTCCTGACTGGGTAAAGAGTATGCTCGCTGATGGAAACACCTCTTTCTATAAATATATTGATAATGAATTATCTTATTTTGATGTAACTGAAAAAGCATACAAGGCTGTTCCTTTTTCAAACAAGGAATTAAGTTTTTCTCTTCTAAAAAAAAGAAATAATATAATTAAAAAGAATTGGTCAGCGTCTATTGTGGATATGGGGGATGAGATTGTTGGGGTTGAATTGCACTCTGTGCTTAAAGAAGATTTAAATCCAATAGATGGGTCGATTATGGAAACTTTAAAAGAAGCTAAAGATTGGATTGTTCATAATAACAACAAAGGTATGGTTGTATCTTCAGATAGTAAGAATTTCTCAGCTGGCGCAAATTTAAATATGATTTTAGATTTTGCAGAAAAAAAAGATTTTGATAGTCTTGAGAATGTTATAGATCTAATGCAAGGCCTAATGCAAGAGCTTAGGTTCTCACCATTCCCAGTTGTAGCTGCTCCTTTTGGATTAGTGCTGGGTGGTGGTTTTGAAACTATTGGAGCCTGTGATAGGATAGTTGCTTCAGCTGAATCTTACATTGGTTTGGTGGAAGTTGGAGTTGGATTGATTCATGGTGCTGGTGGAAATTTAAGAATGATTTCTAGGTTGACTAAAAAAATAAATACTATGGTCCCTGGGGCATTTCCCATCGTTCAAAAAGCATTTGAAACAATTGGGTATGCTAAAGTCTCATTCTCTGCAAAACAGGCGCAAGCCTATGGATACTTGCAGAAAGATGATATTATAGTTAACAATAGAGAATATTTGTTAGATGCTGCTAAAAATACTGCTTTAGAGATGTCTAATGAATACAAGGCGCCAGAAATTGAATCTTTCAAATTACCAGGAACAAGCGGTAGACTTGCTATATCTACAATGGTTAAAGGTCTAGTAAAGACAAAGAAATTAAGTGAGCATGATGCTTTGATTGCAGAGAAATTAGCTTATGTCTTAACTGGTGGAGAAAAAGGAGGACATAAGCTAATTTCTCTGCA
>CAZKFO010000035.1:8021-14724 GCA_964552145.1 uncultured bacterium
ATAAGTGAACACGATGCTCTTATTGCAGAAAAACTATCCTATGTATTAACTGGAGGAGAAAAAGGTGGCCCCTTTTCTCCCGTAGATGAACAGTATCTACTTGATATAGAGAGAGAGGCATTTATTAGTCTTTGTGGGGAACAAAAGTCTATTGATAGAATTAAATATATGTTATCTAAAGGGAAGCCACTTAGAAATTAATTAATAATAGAACTAGACTGGAAAAACAATATTCAATAGATATTGTTTTCTCCTTGAAAAGGGGCTCTATGCGCGGAGCCCCTTTTTATTTTGAGAATAAATTTTTAATAATATATCCAGCCATATTTGGATTTTCTTTTAATCGTCTTATAGAGTATTTATACCAATCTTGACCATATGGAACATATATTCTGACTTTATATCCATTTTGTAAATGTTGTTTATTCCAGTTATGCATAGGCACCCCATATAAGGTTTGAAATTCAAACATATCATTTGATGGCTTTAATTTATCAATAAGTTCATAAATTAATTTAAGTAGTTGAGTGTCATGAGTTGCAATTCCAATATACACCTTATTTTGAAATGCGTATTTAAGTATTTTTAAGTAGTTCTTATTTATTTTCGTACGATTATTTATAGCAATTGAATCACTTTCAATATAAATACCTTTGCATAACCTGAAATTTAAATCTTTTATTCCTAATTTAGTTATATCATCATAGGTACGATGTAAGTATGCTTGAAATACCGTACCCACATTCTTTGTTCTAATTCGTAGTTCTTTAAAAGTTTCAATCGTAAGGTCAGTATATTTTGAACTTTCCATATCAATCCTAAGAAAATTATTTGTTTTATCTGCAATGGATATAACTTTTGTTATATTTTTTTTATATATGTTAGTATTTATATCTGCACCTATATGTGATGGTTTTAGAGATATATTGCATTTTAATTTTTTTCTATCAATTTCTTCGTATAAATCAATATACTGATTTGTTATCTTTTTAGATTCAGAAATGCTATTAGTGTGTTCACCTAGTATATCGACAGTTACAAGATAGCCTTGCAGATTCAGCTTTTCTACCGTTTTAAAAACAGATTCTTTACTTGTTCCAGCTACGTATCGTTTAGCAAATTGATATGTCAAAGATTTAGGTAAGTATGGAATTAGTTTAGATATAATAGTATTTAAAAGGTGCATATTAAAATTTATAATTTTGTTTTAATTAAAACCAATCTAAAATCTCATATGATTTTTATAAATGTAAAATTGATTGATAAAGTATTAAATTTTAATACTATAAAAATTAGATGAAAACATTAAATATAAAATTATATATCGTATTAATGTGGCTGTTATACATAACTGCATGCGATAGACCTAGTATAGAAAAATATCGCATCCCAAAGAGTGTCAATCAAACTTTGCTTAATGAGGAAGTAAACAATTTAAGCATAGGTTGGGAAAAACCAGAGACTTGGCTTGAGTCATCTGGTTCAAAAATGCGATTAGGAAGCTATGATGTTCCTTATAAGGAAGGGTATGCAGATCTATCTGTTATGATGCTGTCTGGAACTGGAGGTGGAATTGAAGCTAATATTAATAGATGGCGAGCTCAAATTGGCTTACCTTTTCAAGAGTTAGGAGATATAAATGATTCTTCAGAAGATAGAATTTGTCAACTAGGTAGTTATAAGGTGTTTAAGCTTGTTAATCCTGAGAATATTAATATGGCTTTTTTATGTAGTATAATACCAAGTGGGGATAATACAATATTTGTAAAACTATCTATTGCATCTAATTCAATTCATGAAGTTGAACCTGATTTTTTAGAATTTTGTGATTCCTTTAAAATAGACTATGACTGATACTATATTTAAAAAAATAATTTCACTACTATCCAGTCCTAAGATTTTTATTTGCACTATGTTCTGGATGATGGTACTTGTGTTCGTTGGGACTATTGCACAAAAAGATCTTGGCCTGTATGAAGCCCAACAACGCTTCTTCTCATGTTGGATTGCTTGGCTTGGATTTTTCCCATCTCCAGGAGGCCGAACACTATTAATGTTAATGACAATTAATATTACTTTTTTTATGCTTAAGCCAACATTTTGGTCAATAAAAAAAGCAGGTATTATAATTACTCATATGGGAGTTGTTTTACTTCTTGTGGGAGGTGGAGTTACCACTTGGTTTAGCTCTGAAGGTAATATGGTCATAGAAGAAGGTCATGCAAGTAATTTCATTGTTGACTTATTTTCTAAAGAACTTATCATTGTAGATTCAAGAAAGATTGAATATGATGAAGTTACTACCATTAATGATAAGCTATTAAAAAGAAAAGGAATTGTAGAGCATGTATCACTTCCTTTTAATATTGAAGTCTTAGAGTATTATATAAATTGTGAACCTATTAGAAGAGTAGAGGTTGCAGGTAAAGAGTACAAAGGCCTTGCACAGAATTTTTATTTAAATGAGATTGAGTTAAATAAAGAAGTAGAGCTGAATCGTACAGGCATCACTTTTAGAGTATCCAACACGGGATATATCTACTCATTATTCTTAGACCAGCAAATACCTCAAACAATTAAAATTTCGAATAATGAAGAATATACAGTAGTCTTAAGAAGAAAAAGAACGCACCTTCCTTTCACTCTTCATTTAAATGATTTCAAGAAAACTTTACACCCTGGAACTGATATTGCTAAAAGTTTTAGTTCTGATGTTATCTTACAAGATGAGAATATTTCTAGACCTGTCCTAATAAGGATGAATGAACCATTGAGGTATAAAAAATATACATTCTATCAATCTTCATTTAATGAAGGTCCAAATGGGGATACTACAATCCTTGCTGTAGTTAAAAACTATGGAAGGTTATTTCCCTACATATCAAGCTTAACTATTAGCTTAGGAATATTAATTCATATGATTCTAAGATTTCCAATTATCTTTAAAAGAAGGAAAATAAAGGTTGAAGATGCGTAAGTGTATCTTATTTTTAGTATTATTCTTTTCATTCTTAAATGCTGATGATTACTTGCGCTGGGAGGATATCCCAATACAGGAAGATGGAAGAATTAAGCCTTTAGATACATTCTGTCGAAATCAGCTTTTACGCTTTTATGGTAAACGTTCTATTGGAGATGATATAAATCCTTCTAGTTGGTTGTTTGGAGTCGCGACAAATAAACAAGAGATATTAGATATTCCCATATTTAATATTAGAAACTCTGAAGTAGCCCATATGCTTGGAGTTGAATGGAATTCTAACCATAAGTATACTATTTCTGAACTATATGAAAACATAGAGTCCCAAATTGATATTTTTAAAGAAATATACTCTAAAAATGATAATGAGTTATCTATTGTTGATGAACAATTGTCTGAGATATATATGAATGTATCAATGTATAAAAGTTTAGAATCTTCCTTATTATGCTTGATGCCTAGTATATTAATTGATAATGAAGATGTAGCTAAGGCTATTAATGTTAAGCTGGGTAATAGAGTAAGTTATTTTAAGTTTATTCAAAACCTTGATAGTATGAATTCTCTTATTAAATCATATCCTATAGGTGAAGATGATAAATTATCTTCATCTGACTCTTCATTTTTTAAGATTCTCGCTGATCTCAATCAAGTATATAAAACTAAAAATGCACAAGGGCTTAAAATTATACCTACATCTAAGTTTAGCACTGAACAGAAATGGTTATCACCTTGGGAGTTAATGGATGGGCGAATAATTGAAAGATTTCAATTAAATATCTTAGAGGAGTTAGAAAAGTATATTAGCGGTGAGATTTCAGAATTTTCACCTAATTATACTAGTCTTATATATTCATCCCCATCAGAGCTCCCTTCTATATCAATTCTGAAAAAAGAGGTTTGGTATAATAAAATTAATTTATTTTATCTAAGCACAGGATTTTATCTATTTTCATTTATTTTTATTTGTTTCAGTTATCTATTTAAACCAGAATTGCTAATAAAAATTTCTTCTCTTCTATTATTCCTTGGAATTGCTTTTCATGGATATGGTCTTTATGTTAGGATGCTAATAATGGGACGCCCTCCCGTTACCACTCTATATGAAAGCATTTTATTCGTAGGCTTTGTTGGTGTTTTATTATCTTTTTTAATAGAATTGTTAAAAAAAGATGGTATTGGAGTATTAATAGGTGGAATATTTGGTGTAATTCTTAATTATGTTTCTTTTGGTTATGCTACAGATGGAGATACCTTGGGAGTGCTTGTTGCTGTTTTGAATTCTAACTTCTGGCTTGCAACCCATGTTACTACTATGACTATGGGATATGGTGTTTCAATTATTGCTGGAATTATGGGGCATATATATCTTATTTATTCAATTATTCACCCTTCAGATTCAAAAAAACTTCGTGAAATATATGATAGTACATTTGGAATTACAATACTAGCTCTTTTCTTCACTGTTTTTGGAACTATATTAGGAGGGATATGGGCTGATCAATCATGGGGACGCTTCTGGGGATGGGACCCAAAGGAAAATGGAGCATTACTTATATGTATGTGGCAAATTTTCATGATTCACATGCGATTGACTGGAATCGTTAAGGGGGCAGGATTTTGCTTAGGAATGATTATAAATATTATTATTGTTACTTTGGCATGGTTTGGTGTAAACCTATTAAATGTGGGATTGCATAGTTATGGATTTACAACTGGATTAGCCTTGAACTTAACTTTATTTATTCTTTTTGAATTAGTTATAGGTATAGGAAGCTATTATATAGCAAAGATAAGGTATAAGAAAATATGAAAATATACTTCGCAGCATCAATCCGTGGAGGCAGAGAAGACTCTAATATATATGCTAAAATAATAAATTATCTTAAAGGTTTTGGAGAGGTATTGACAGAACATGTTGGTTGCAAATCTATCTCTGCAGAAGGTGAAAATACCATGAATGATATTGAGATACATGATAGAGATATGGAGTGGTTAATGGATTCTGATATTATTATCGCTGAAGTTACTAATCCTAGTTTAGGGGTGGGTTATGAATTAGGTAGAGCTATAGAATATAATAAAAGAATTCTTTGTCTATATCGTAGGAAATCAGGGAAAAAAATATCAGCAATGATATCTGGTGCTGAAGAAATTGACTGTGTAGTTTATTCCGATATGGAGGACCTCAAAAAAACGATTGCAGACTACATCAGAGAATAAAAGATTACTGCATTTATCTCTTGCGTAAGGAAAAGCAATAAAGGTAAATTTGAAAGATAATAATTAAGGCACAACAAGATATTAGACCAATATATTCATCATATTTTATTTATTTATTTAATCTTGTAGTACTGTTTATTTAAAAGGAGAAGGAAAATTGTCATTTAGAAAAGAAAGAAAAAAATGGCTTAATGCTAAGTTTTTAAAAATAGAAAAGATCACTGAGCTAACTTGGAAATTTACCATTCAGTTAGAAGATAATTTTGAGTATATCGCAGGTCAATTTGCTAATTTAAAAGTAAATGGTGTTGTTAGAAGCTATTCAATTGCTTCTTTCAATTCTAAAGAGAGAACATTTGAACTTTTAATTGTTAAATTAGAAGGTGGTGAATTAACTACAATCTTATTTAATGATATTAAAGAAGGTGATTCGCTAGAAGTTAAAGGACCATATGGCCATTTTATTTTACCAGAAAAAATAGAAAATGATTTATTTTTTATATGTACTGGTACAGGGCTTGCTCCTTTTAGAAGTATGCTTGATTATATACAGCAATTTAATATTGACCATCAGAAGATATATTTAATATTTGGTACTAGAAAAAAAGAAGATATTTTATGCTATGATGAGTTTATTGATATACAAAACAACATGAGTGATTTTGAATATATTCCGGTATTGTCTAGAGAAGAGTGGAAAGGTGCTACTGGATATGTTCACACACACTATAAAAAAATAATTGAAAACAATAATCCAAAAGATCCAATTTTCTATCTGTGTGGTTGGAGAGGTATGATATTAGAAGCTCGAGAGAATTTGCAAGAGTATGGTTATGATTCAAAGAAAATTATATGTGAAATATATGACTAATTTTAATCTTTTATATTATCTCGGATAGTATTTATGAAAAAAGTATCTGATTCAAAAGTTGTAATGCATGAATTAGTCTTACCTAATGACACCAATAATCTTGGTAATGTTCTTGGGGGAAGAGTTATGCATTTAATGGATATTTGTGCAGCGATGTCAGCATATAAACATGCGCGGTCGCATGTAGTTACAGCATCTGTAGATAATTTGAATTTTTTGGCCCCAGCAAAAAAAGGGTTTATTTTAATACTTAAATCATCAGTAAATTTCGCATCTAAAACATCTATGGAGGTTGGCGTTAAAATAGAATCTGAAAATCCATTTACTGGTGAAATTCGACATACAGCCTCTGCATATCTTACTTTTGTAGCATTGGATGAATATGGTAAGCCAAAAGAAGTTGCTTCTCTCTCTACTAAGACAGAAGATGAAAAAAGAAGGTATAAAGAAGGTGAAGAAAGAACTCAAATGCGCAAGAAAGAATTAAATAGTTAAATTGATGATTAATACTCATATCACAAAAGGTCATGATATCAATATAGCAGGGAAGCCCACTAAAAAAATTGTAACTCTTCCATGCCCTAAATCAGTAAAAATCACTCCAGAAAACTTTAAAGGAATTAAACCTA